>JAFDEE010000023.1 GCA_019310525.1 Deltaproteobacteria bacterium
AGGACTTTTTGGTATCCTCGACGCTCAGGGCATGGGCGGTGAGCATGACTGCGATCACCTTTTTTTTCTTAGCCTTTTCCAGAAGTTCATATCCCTTGACACCCATTATATCCAGAACGGCGATATCGAAAAACTGGGTATCAAGGAGCCGTTCGGCCTCCTCGTAACTGGTCGCTTTCACCACATTGCACATGGGCAGGAGTTCTTCTAAGGTTTCAAGGACATCGGGCTCATCGTCCACGAGCAGAATCCTTTTCCCTTCCAACAGATCTTTCTGGTTCATGATCATGCTCCTTGTCGAGGATGGTCTTCACGCGGGGATCCGTTATCTCCCGGCATGCTTTAGTATCCCAAATATTAATACAAATAAGGTGTGGATTCAAGGCGGGGTTTCTGGATCTACCGGCATCCGATTCCCTTTCCCTTCGGATTCATCACCCTTCAGTTTTTCGATTTGACCGGTATACCAGTCGATTTGTCTGCAGATTCCACGGATGACTCTGACTTCGCGGGCTCGCAAGGGAAAGCGGGAGAGAAAACGCCGGATGTTGAGCATCCAATGTTCGGGATTTTGCGGGTGGATGAACCCGATCTTCATGAGCACCTGTTTGAGGTGCTCGTACATCCCTTCCAACTCAAAGGTGTTGGCGAGACGAGGGAGGTTCATGGTCTCCATATCGCCCCCGGCCGCGAACAGTTCGTAGCAGAATACCATGACGGCCTGGGCCAGGTTGAGGGATGCGAAATCAGCCGTCGGAATCGTGGCGATGGTGTGGCAGAGCTTGAGATGTTCGTTGGAAAGCCCACAGTCCTCCCGTCCGAAAAGCAGGGCCACCGAATTTTCCTGAGACAGGGGTATGAGTTCCCGGGCCAGGCGGCGCGGGGTTGTGAGAGCGGGGCGTTGAGCACCAAGGCGTGCCGTGGTCCCCACGACGTATTGGAATGGCCCGATTCCTGAAAGGAGATCCTGGTGGATCTCCATGGAATCGATGACTTCAGAAGAGGTCCCTGTCGCCATTTTCAGAATCCGCTCCATGTCCAGATTTTTGGGCTTGATCAGGAGCAACCGGCGGATTCCCATATTTTTCATGGCTCGGGCCACGGAACCAATGTTTTCCGGGATCTGGGGTTCCACCAGTACGATAGCGATGTTTTCAAGGTTAATGGCGCCCATGCCTTGTTCCCCGTCGGTGTCATACATTGACAGACCCTGGAATTTAATATAATTTCCAGTTCAGGAAAACCAAAAAAGAGTGAAGGAGGAAGAGATGGGCAGATTGAAAGGAATTCGATTCGGACTTCTGGCCCTCGTGCTAGCCGTTTTTTCCCTGCCGGCCCTGAGCTCAGCCCAGAATAAGGGACTCCGTTACAGCATAGCGGTGGCCAAGTTTGAAAACCATTCCGGCTGGACCGGGCGATGGAATCTAGGGGATGCTTGGTCGGCGGTATTGACGGACAGCCTGAACCGGACGGGAAAATTCATCGTCATCGCTGAGCAGGACATGAGGCGGGAGGCAATGGCCGAACAGGATTTCGCAGCGAGCGGCCGTGCGGCCGGAGGGGGAAAAACAGTTGTCACCGGTCAGATGACTCCTGCCCAGTTGCTGGTAAAAGGGACCATCACCCATTTCCAGGACGGGACGAGTGGCGGGGGCTTCGGCATAGGCATAAAGGGCTTTCGGATCGGTGCTAAGGGCGCAAAAGCCGAGATCAATGTGCTGGTCTACATCATCGATTCCTCCACAGGCCAGGTGGTGGCCTCTAAAAAGGTTTACGGCTCCATGCAGAAGACCGGCCTTTCCCTGGGATTGACGAGCGGGGATTTCACCGGCGATGTGGGCGGCTTTAAAAAAACGAACGCCGGCAAGGCCATGGAAAAAGCCGTGGATCAGGCGGTTTCCTTCCTTGTGGCCCAACTGGAAAAGGTTCCCTGGACCGGGAAGGTAATCTTGGCCAAGCGGGGAAAGATATATATAAATCGAGGCAGCAGAGAGGGTGTCGCCGTGGGCCAGACCTTTGACGTGGGAAAAGCGGATATTTTGAGGGATCCGGATACGGGTGAGGTCCTGGATTACAGCCTGAACCGGATCGGGACCATCCAGGCCGTGAGAGTGAAAGAGAAGGTGTCCATCTGCAAGGCGGTCAGGGGCTCTGGTTTCAAGAAGGGGATGATGGTCATGCTGCCCGAGTAAGATTCCGATCGTTTCCCCTTGTGAACGGGGAGGCGATACAAGGAGAAAAAAAGGTGATAGCTGGAAAAATAATCCGTTTGCTCCTCTTCATTCTTTTTATCGGGCTGGCGCTTTCTACAGGGGTTTCGGCGCAGGAGACCCGCCGGGTGAGGGCCGTCGGGGTGGCTGACGGTTCCTCCTCTTCCGCCCGGGATGAGGCCCTGAACGACGCCCTTCGAAAGGCAGTGGAACAGGGTGTGGGAACCTTTGTGACCAGCGAGATGACCGTTGAACAGCAAAAACTCGTGGAAGAACGCATCTATACCGAGAGCCTGGGTTATATCCAGAGTTACGATATCGTCCGGGAAGGTTCGTCAGACGGCCTTTACGAAGTGGAGATCTCTGCTTTGGTCAAGATGGGAAAATTGGCGGGCGATCTCGAGTCCATCGGCCTCCTGATCCGGAAAAAGCACTATCCCCGCGTCATGGTGGTGATCTACAGCCGGGAAGTGGATAGTTCCATATTCGGAAAGAACATGGAAGGCAACCGCCAAGTGGAAAACCAAGTGGAGGGGAGCCTGCTCGAAAAGGGTTTCAGAGTGGTGGACGCCTATCAGCTCGGACGTAAAAAAGAGGCTGAGAGGTTGCTTATCCAGGGTAACACCTCCAAGGCGGCCCAAATAGCCAAAGATCAGGGCGCGGAGATTCTGGTGGTGGGAGAAGTTCGCAGGTCCTTTGTGGAGGTCCGCAAGGTCATGGGCACTCCGACGCGATTCCTTTCCAACGAGATTCGGCTGAAGGCCCTGGAAACGGATACGGCAAAGGTGCTCTTCTCCGGTTACAGGACCCGTCCCCCTTCGGGAGCGGGGTCCTTTGTCCCCTTGGAGGACGCTGCTTCCGAGTTGATTGATGAGATGGTCCAGGGGATACTGAATCAATGGAGGAAGGACGTCTATCAGGCGGGGGCATACCAGCTCGAAGTTTCGAATGCGTCCTTCAATGAACTCACGCGCTTAAAGCAGGGACTGAAGGCCATCAGGGGAGTGGCCGGTGTCCAGGTGAGAAATTTCCGATCCGGGCGGGCCCTGTTGGAGGTAAGATACAGGGGGCCCTTGGAAGCTCTGGCGGAGAAGATTGGATCCATGAAGGGGGTGCGTGTGGAAATTATGGCCCTTCAGGCCAATACCCTCGAAATTGTCATCAAAAAATAATTCACAGGAGAACCTGATCCCAGATCGAGCCTGGCGCTTCGCGGGACAAAGGCCGGGTCCCCCGTACCGGCCCCCGGGATTTGAAGGCGCGGCCAACCGAAGTGAGAAGCAAGTGAGCCCACTGAAAAGAATCCTTGGTATCGCTGTTTTCTTTTTTCTTCTTTCCCCATCTATTTTCCTTAATTCGCCTTCCTGGGCCCGGACCCTTAAGACCAGGCCTTTCATCGAGGCGTTTCCCAACGGAAAAACGGACTGGGATGCCGGGTACTTTTACGGCACGGGGAAGGGTTACCTCAAACCAAACGGGGATTCAAAGGCGCGGGCCATTAAGGCCGCAGAGGCAGGGGCCCTTGGGGCCATCCTGCAGGTCGCTGCAAGGATCAGGGTGGATGATCACAGGACCCTTGAAAGACTCCAAAAGGAGGGCGTGATCCTTCAGATCAGAGGGTTGATTCATTACGAACCTGTCGAGCGCACCTTCATCAGGAAAGAAAACCCTTATTATCAGGTCACCTATCGGGCTCCCCTTCGGGGGGTTGAGGGACTTGCGACGAAACTGCTTCCCCGTTTGAGGTCCGGCTTTGCTCCCCCGCGTCCCGGCCAGGGGCCCTTCATGGAGGATTTAAAAGAAGACGGACCCTGGTTGGTCCTGGATGCCCGGGGGCTGCCGAGGGAAGCCGGAATCCAGCCCGCTCTTTTCCCAAGGATTCTCACGGAGGAAGGGGAAACGGTTTCAGATATGGAGACCGTCGATCAGGAGGCCTTGACCCGCCGGGGAATGGCCAGGTACGTGGTATCGGAGGAGCCACTTCGTGATTCCCGTGGCTCTATCGGAGGGGCGCTTTTTTCCCTTTTGCAGCATATCCTGGGGCCGGATCCCGCCTTTGCCCAAGGGACCCACAAGCGGAAAAAAAGGGGACGATACATCATCAAGCGGGTCAAGGGGGCTGAAGGTCTCCTGCGGACCAACCTGGTCATCAGCGAGAGGGACGCCAAGGACCTCAGGGCCGAGGATGCAGCGAGCGGGATCCTCAAACAATGCCGTGTGATCGTCGTGGTGTCCGGTTCCATCGGTGGAATCGAGGGGGGACACCAGGGATTCTTAGCCTTCTCCACCGTACCCTCTTCGAACCGATTCCCAGTGACGGTGAGAGGTGTTCCTTAAGAGGCGATGGATCCCCAACGGAAACTGGCCCGAAGCCACAGGATCTTTTCCTTCCTGCTTGCCCTCATCCTTATCCTGCTACTATCCTCTCTTTACTTGGCCGGATTTTTCCGGAGAGCAGACCTCTTCCTATACGATCTTCATTTCAAGTGGCGGGGGATCAGGTATCCTTCCGGAAAGGTGGTCCTGGTCCTGATGGACCAGAGAAGCGCCGATTCTCTTGGCAGGAAAAAGGGCTCCTGGTCCCGGCGCGACATGGCAAGGGCCGTCCAAAACCTGGATCGGGCCGGGGCTGGGATCATCGGACTGGACATGGTACTCTTCGCCCCGGGCAGCGATCCGGAGGCGGACAGGGAACTGGCCCAGGCCATTGAGCGGTCGGGGAAGGTGGTCCTTGCTAAATTCATCCCTGTAAATGAAAAAGAAGAGGTGAATCCCCTTCCCCTGTTTCAGGAGGGAATGATCGGCGATGGATTCGCAAACCTGTTTCCCGATCAGGACGGAGTCCTGAGAAAAATTCCCTTCTTGAGCGTCAGGCCCCTCCGGGAAGGGCTGGAGATCACTCCGAGCTTTTCTCTTGAGGTTGCAAGGGCATATCTCGACCTTGACTTTCTGCTGGATTTCTCCGGGAAGGACCGGTTTCGGTTGGGAGCAGAGGGGCCTGATCAACTTCTTCTTCCCTATCCTGACCTCAGAATTAACTTCCATGGTAACGAGGAGGTTTTCCCACGGTTATCTTACGTCGACGTAGTAACAGGGCGGTTCAACTCTGTCGCCATTAAGGGGAAGATAGTTCTTGTCGGGAGTAGTCTCCCAACGGACAAGGACTTCTTTCCGACTCCCTTCAGCAGGTACCGGTTCGGAAAGGAAGTCTTCAGGGACAAGTTCGGGAAGATTCTGGAGGAGGGCGTTGGGAAGAGAAGTCCGGGAGTGGCCTGCCATGCCGAGGCCGTTGAGACCATCCTGAGCGGACGGTTCATAGAAAGGGCGAGCGAAGTCTGGATCTTTCTTTCGGTGATCGCCTTCGGCATAGTTGGATTGGTTTTTTACTCCTACGGCCGCCCCGGCGCCCTTTGGGGATTGGTTATCCTGCTCGGTTGCTGGGGGCTGATCCTCCTATCCGCTCACCTGCTTTTTGTGAGGTCCCTTACATGGGTGGAGGTCTTCCCGGCCCTGGGAATCCTCGGAGCCCAGTACGTGGGAGGTATTGCGGTTCAGAAGGTCTATGCAAGGAAGAAAATGCGGCTGGTAAGCTCCCTGTTCGGCAAATACGTGTCCCGGGGGGTGGTGGATGGGATCCTCAAGGGGGAGATCCAGGTCGACCTCGAGGGCCGGGCAAGAGAAATCACAGTGTTTTTCAGTGACCTGCGGGACTTTACCAGGATCGCGGAAACCCTGTCTCCCCTTGAAACGGTAAGGCTGCTCAACGCTTATTTCGATGCAATGCTGCCCATCATTTTCGAACATGAAGGCACCCTTGATAAGCTCATGGGAGACGCCATCATGGCCTTTTTCGGCGCACCCAACGTATTGGTTGATCATGCCTCCATGGCCGCCGAAACGGCCCTGGAAATGGTGGACCGTCTCGAGGCCTTGAAGAGGGAGACGACCCTTAAGGGTATTGAAAGGCTCCGGGTGGGAATCGGACTGAATTCAGGTCTGGCCACCGTGGGAAATCTGGGGAGTCGTCATTTCATGGATTACACGGTCATAGGGGATGCGGTCAACCTGGGTTCAAGACTTGAGGGTCTGAACAAGGTCTACGGTACCTCCATCATCCTGAGTGAGAACACGGCCGCAGGTCTGGACAACCGGTTCGTTTTGCGTGAACTGGACCAGGTAAGGGTCAAGGGAAAAGAGGAGGCCGTGGCCATTCATGAACTCGTCGGCCTCTCCGACCGGGTCAAAGGGGAGACCCTGGAAATGATCGACTTTTTTAGCGAGGGACTTCGAAATTTCCGAGAAAGGAGATGGAAGGAGGCCGAAGAGGTGTTTTCCGGGATCCTGACCCGCTTCTCGAAGGACGGCCCCACCCGCCTCTATCTTGAAAGGACCAGAAAACTGCTTGCTGATCCCCCTTCCGGCGAATGGTCCCCGGTGACGATATTCACCACAAAGTGATTCCCCTTGAAAACCTTTGCCCAAGGGCATGGTCACAGCCTCAAGGGGAGCCGTTAGAAGGTTATTCCTTTGGCGATGGGGTATCGCCTTCCATACCCGAAGGCCTTGGTCGTAATCTTTAGACCCGGCGGGGCCTGCCGGCGCTTGTACTCGTTGAGGGCGAGCCGGCGAAGCACGTCCCGTACCGTATCGGGATCGTGCCCTCTTGCGATGATTTCCTCAGGCCCGAGGTTTCGGACGACGGCGGCCTCAAGGATGTCGTCCAGGATTTCATAGGGTGGAAGGGAATCCTGATCCGTCTGCCCCGGGCGGAGTTCCGCCGACGGCGGCCGGGTCAGGACCCTTGCCGGAATCAGTTCTCTTTCGCGGTTGACGTATTCGGCCAGACGATAACACAGGGTCTTTGGCACGTCGGAGATCACGGCAAGGCCCCCGCTCATGTCCCCGTAAAGGGTGCAATACCCCATGGCCATCTCGGATTTGTTGCCCGTAGAGAGCAGCAGGGAACCGAACTTGTTGCTGATGGCCATAAGCAGGTTGCCTCGAATCCTGGCCTGGATGTTTTCTTCGGTCTCGTCCTCCGGAAGGTCTCTGAAAAGGGTCTTCAGGGATTCCCGGTAGGCCGTAAAGATGTCCGTGATAGGGATTTCTTTAAAGGCAATGCCGAGGTTTTCAGCAAGCTTCCGGGCGTCCTCCCGGCTCATGTTCGATGTAAAAGGAGAAGGCATGCTCACCCCCAGGACATTCCCGGATCCAAGGGCCTGGGTTGCGATCACCGCCACCAGGGAAGAATCGATACCTCCACTCAGACCCACCAGCACTTTTTTAAATCCGCATTTACTGACGTAGTCCCGGGTCCCCATCACCAGACCTTTGAAGACCGTGGCCTCCATGGGGGTGGTGGGAGCCTCAAGCGGGGTATAGGGAATCTCGCTGTCCCAGATCAGCAGATCGGGCTCGAATTCCTTGCCGAGAAGGACCATGGCCCCGGTGGAATCCATAACCATACTGCGGCCGTCAAAGATCAATTCGTCGTTTCCACCGACCTGGTTGCAAAAGAGAGTCGGGATCCCATAACGATCCGAGATAGTCCTGAGGATTTCCGCCCTGATGGAAAGCTTGTAAAGGGTATAGGGTGAAGCGGAAATATTCACGAGAATATCCATCCCTTTGCCATGGAGGTCTTCCACGGGGGACTGGGAATACCTGGGAATCCCTTCCAGGTCCCCGACATTCCAAATATCCTCGCAGATGGTCACCCCGATGCGTTTCCCTTCCATTTCAAAGCGCAGACTTGAAGGGGCGGGCTCAAAATACCGTGCCTCGTCAAAGACATCGTAAGTGGGAAGAAGTTTCTTCCCACCACTTTTGACCACTTCGCCTCCCCGTATCAGGGCAACGCTGTTCAAGAGTCCCTTTCCATACGGACGGGGATTGATATCCACGTAACCGCACAGGGCCGAGATTCCTTGGATCCGTGAAGCCAGGGCCTCAAGGCACTTCAAGCCTTCGCTGATAAAAGAAGGCTTTTCCAGGAGGTCCATGGGTGGATAGCCTGTGAGACATAATTCCGGAAACACTGCAAGTGAACATCCTGATTCCCGGGCCCGCCTGCAACCATCGAGAATCAGACGGGTATTGTACGCAAAGTCTCCAATGATGGGGTTTATCTGGCAAAGGGCGATCTTCATGGATTGTTTCCTTTAATGAGTCGAGAAGGCGCGAAAATATCCCCCGAAAGTGCTCTGCTCGGAGAACCCATCGTCAAAAAAAAATCATCAAATGTCAAGAGAATGACTCAAAGGGCATATTTTTGAAAAGACCGTAATGTGGAACTCACAGCCAGAATGCGGAAGATTCGGGATCCAAAAAGATATGCTTTCCTGGCACGGAACTCGCAAGGGTATCATGTGTGATTCTCTAAAAGTTACGGTTTCCGGTGTCCTGTTTCCAAAGGGAGCCCGGGTTTTCTTGCCAAGAGAGGGGTGGTGATGGCAGGTGGAGATTCTGGAAAGGTTCAGGCGACGCGAAATGGTGAATGGTATGAACTCGCTCTAAATGAAATTTCCGAGGGTATTCTCGCTGTTAGTGAAGAGGGGGAAATCCTTTATGCAAACCGTAGCGCGGAGGATTTGATCGGCGGCCAAAGGGAAAAATTGCCCGGCAGGAAATTAATCGATCTCTTCCCGGCATCTTCCGATGATGGAGAAAGGGACATAAGGGCCCTGTTCCGCACTATCAGCGGCGATATTGGGGACTTCCCTTCGGATTTTACCGTGGACATGGAGGGAAGAACTCTCTCCCTCAAGGCCTTCCCTTTCAGGAATCGTAAAGGGCTTTTGATTCTGGTTCGTGATGAGACCGACCGGAGACGGTTGGAGATTCAGCTCCAACAGGCCCAGAAAATGGAGGCCATCGGTACCCTTGCTTCTGGAATCGCTCATGATTTCAATAACTTACTCATGGGTATCCAGGGGCAAGTCTCTCTTCTTCTCCTTCATAAAGATCCTCGCCGATGCCGGGACCGCCTGAGGACCATTGAGAGGCAGATCGAGAGCGGCACCCGGTTGACCCGGCAACTCCTGGGATTTGTAAGGGGATCAGAGGAGGATGGAAGGAGTTTTGACCTAAACAAGCTGGTAAAGGATGTGCTGGGGACCTTTGGGAGGATTCGAAAAGAGTATCCCGTCATCCTGGACCTGGGGCGGGACCTCTATGCCCTTGATGCCGATCGTGCTCAGATTGAACAGGTCTTGTTGAACCTCTATATGAACGCGGTACAGGCCATGCCCTCGGGAGGTGAGATCACGGTCAGGACCCGGAATATGTCCTGGAAAAAGATGAAGGCCCTTGGCCTGGACGGGAAGCCTGGGGATTATGTGCTCCTTTGCATTGAAGACAAAGGACGGGGGATTGAGAAAGAGACATTATCCCGCATCTTCGAGCCCTTTTTTACGACCAGGGGGAATCGCGGAGGGCATGGTCTGGGCCTGGCGTCGGTTTACTGGATCGTGAAAGGGAACGGGGGTCATATCGAGGTGGAGTCCGAGCAGGGGGTGGGGACCGCTTTTAAGATGTATTTCCCGGCACGCAAGGACGTCCTTCCCGAGAAAAGAAGAACGGATTCCAGTACTTCAACGATCGGGACGATTTCTGGAAAGGGAACGGTTCTTTCCGTGGATGACGAGGAGACCGTTCGAAAGGTCGGCCAGGAAATGCTGGAGGTCATGGGATACAATGTCATCACAGCCAAGGACGGTGAAGATGCCATTGAGCTGTTCATGAAGTACAGAGAGAAAATCGATATCGTGCTCCTGGACATGGTGATGCCCAAGATGAGCGGTGCCGAGGTTTTCGAGAAGCTCAAAGAAATCGATCCGGGCGTCAGGGTCTTGCTCTCAAGCGGTTACAGCATAGAGGGAAAGGCGGGAGAGATACTGAAGCGTGGATGTGACGGGTTCATTCAAAAGCCATACAAGATGGAAGAACTGGCTTCAACCCTGAAGGCCCTTTTGGACAGGAATTGAGATGGGAGTGCTTGACGATAAAGTTCAGTGCCGGGGGTTCCACTAAAAGGATGAAGGGTAAGGAAGCGCCATGACGAGGAAGTCGGAAATATTGGCTTCTGCCAACTATTTCTTGAAACCGGGATACATCCTTGTCGCCAACCAGCCGACCGTCATATCCACGGTCCTCGGCTCCTGCGTGGCGGTTTGTCTATACGACAGGAAACGAAAGGTTGGTGGGATGAACCATTTCCAGCTTCCATCCATATCACGTTCCGAAGGGGCGACGGCCCGATACGGTAATGTAGCCACTCTGGCCCTCATCGGAATGATGATCGAGGATGGGTCCAAGGTCAAGAACCTGGAAGCCCAGATTTTCGGAGGGGCTTTTAACCGGGAGGTATCCGATAAGGACGTTGGAAGAGAAAATATTCGGGTTGCGCGGAGGATCCTGGCCCGGAAAGGCATCAGGCTTGTCTCAGAGGACGTGGGCGGTGAGAAAGGGAGGAAGATCGTCTACGATACGAGTACGAACGAAGTCGCCGTGATGAGGGTCGACAAGCTTCGCCGGGGAGATTGGCATCCTTACAAGGATGATCGCTAGGTCTCCTCTCTTTCCAAGTATCGAGGACCGGAAAGGCCTGAAACCTTACCAAGTTCAAACCCGTCGGTTCAGGATCCCTTAAGATCAGCCAGGGATCCTTCATGCCGGGACCCCATCCTATCTCGAACTTCTTACCGCCCCAAAAAGTTTGGATCATCGTTGGATCATTTCCGTTTCAATGTCCATTCCGGTTCGGAATGCCTTAAGGGATCATGGGTTCAACGGTTCAAGCGGCGAAATATTTCAAAGGTCTCATTTCAATGTTTAACCCGGATTATGCAATCGGCAAATTTGCCGGATCTGCAGCGTTGTAAGACGCTTGAAGTACTAAAAGTACGTCATCTTGGTTTAAATCCTGAACCCTTTTGGAAAAACTCAGACGGAATTTTCGCTACAAGGCGGGGATTTCTCTGCCCATTACCAGAGAGTGACAATAAAAAGGCATGGAATTTGCTTTTCACTAAGACAAGAAGGGTGAAATTGGGAAAACCCCTGTCATTTCACCGACAGGAATAAAGACACAAGCGGGGTGATCCATGAAACGGGCACAAATGATTCTTGTTTCCAACAACGGGCTCGGAAAGGTCGTTTCCTTTTGTGTGAATCCCTGGCTGGTGGGGTGCCTGGTCTTTTTGATCGGGATTTGTATCTGTTCGGTTCCCCTCCTTGAAAAGAAGGTCATCAACCTTGTTGAAAGACTGCAGGTCATGGAGAAGAAAAAGAGGGCACTTGAGTCGGATATTTACCGCTTGGAATATGTCAAGAGATCCCTGGCACGCTTCGAAGAAAAAGAGAAGTTCCTGCGGGACTACTTCGGGATGGAAGGTTTCGGTTTTCTTGAAAAGGCCATCGGTGTAGGAGGGGATTACAGCCTCGCGGGGCCGAGTGATAGAGAGGCGGAAACGAATGAAGCCAAGGCGGTAAAGATGAAAACGGATCACTCTGGAGCCCTGCATTCGATCCCGGAGGATTTCAAGGAGAAAATCGAGACACTCATCGGTAACCTTGAGGTGATGAACCGTTTGGCGGTCAAACAGGTCAAGATCTGGGACAGGACCCCCAGCATCTTTCCCGTTGACCTGGCGCGTCCAAAGATTTCATCGGGATTTGGATGGAGGACGAATCCCTTTACTGAACGCAAAGAATTTCATGCAGGAATCGATATCATCGGACCGAAAGGGACGAAGATCATCGCACCTGCCTCCGGGGTGGTGGTGGCGAGAGGTTACGACCGATGGTTGGGCAATTTCCTTGTCCTTTCTCACGGAAATGGGCTGAAAACCATTTACGGTCACATGGAAAAGATCCAGGTCCAGAAAGGTATGGAGGTCAAACGGGGAGATTGCCTCGGGCTCATGGGGAACACAGGCCTCTCCACCAGCCGCCATCTTCATTACGGGGTGATCGCAGGTGAAAGGGTAGTGGATCCCATGCAGTTTATCCTGGAAAGAGGCGTGTCGTGAATTTCCTGAATCTCAACCGCTTTTTTCTTCTCCTGCCCTTGACCATGCTGTTTTTGTTCCTGGCACAGGGTTACGCCCCTTGCAAAACCGTTGTTCCCCTTGAGAGGGAGTCCCTGTTTTGTCTTTATCACAAGATGAGTGGCGAGGTGATAAAGGATCAAGATATCGAAGACCTCTCGGCCGAGGAGGGAAGACCCTTTTACTCGGCATACAAGCCATCGGAATTGTTTACGAAAAAAAGCCTCAAGGCTGCAAGGAAACGGCTGGAAAGGTTGATGCACGATTTGAACGGGGAGACCCTCTTCATGTGGCTGATCGAGTGCCGGGCGGTTTCCTCCAGGAGGGGTTCCCGTGGCCTGTATCTCAAGCCGTCTGTAACCGGACTTCCGGAATCCACCCCCTTTATTCGGGCCAAGTGGCAAAGGAACGGGAGACGCAGGTTGCTGAAGATTGTGAATAGTCTGCTTCCCAAGGTCCCTGACCTTTGGGAGGGAAAGACCCTCAGAGTTAAGATCCACTTGAAGGCTGTGAAGACTGTAGAGGCCTTGGAGGTCAGGAATATCGCAAGGCAGAAGGTGAGAGTTCCGATCCGCTACGTACTTTTTGAACCGCTTCAGGCGGAATTAGCTGCCGAGCCAAGCGTCCATCCCAACAACCTTCCGCCCTCCTTTTCTCGTAATCTCCTCTCTTCAAGAAGACAATGAAATGCTCATTGCTGGATGAAAGGGTTCCCACATTGAAGCCGTTTTTGGCAGGATGTCAAATGAATGACGTATTCCTCTCCCTGATTTTTTCGTTTTCGATTAAAGACCCAGTGCAATTCGGCCGACTTTCATCCATGGAAAACCGGGATTCATTCAGCGGGACTCGCCTTCTTTCTTATCACTCCGATAGGACTGGAGAAAAATCCGTTGTAACCTGTCCCACAGTTTTTGGAAAAAGGCTCTACACTTATTATTGGGGGCGGGAAAAATCGAATCCTTTGGCATAACTTTTGCTGATTGATATTATTCAAGTACAAGGTCTCCTGATAAATTCTGAGAGACCTTTGGGGCTCAGCCCTTTCAAGAGACTTCTCGCTTGAGCAGGTTTAATTTTCGCCATGGAACTTCATGTAAGGAGTAAGGGGTTATGGGTACGATCTTGATGGGTAATATTGGGGAGAATCAAAAGGGCATAGCTTTCCAGGCGCAAGATATCGTCCGTATCATCCGGAGCGGGGACATCCAGATGGTTTCTTCCAATGAGGAGCCCGGGGTGTTTCTAGATATAGGGGGACAAATGTATCCGGTCAGGGAAAAGATGGATAAGGAAAATTTAAAGCCCTATTTTATCCTCCACAAGTCCGGGGATATACTTAATGTGGAGGATTACCGGCTTCTTTTCAACGCCAGGGACCTTGACGGAGGCGATGTCGAAGGTGTGGATGTGGATGGTAAGGCGTATCGTTGTATGTGGTATGACGGCGGGCCGGATCCTAAAAATTCGATTTCAGGGCTTACACTGAACCAGATCGAGGAGAAACTCAGGCAGGTTGAAGATCCCCTTTGTGAATTGAAAGATCTAAAAGACATGGTGTTGAAACTGAAGCAGGGGGAATTCTATGAGGCTTTAACCATGGAGTTCTCCGGTAAAATAAAGGAAATCGCTCAGGAGCTGATCGAATTCAGGAAGGATATCCAGAGCAGGATCGAGCCTGGCATCGTCGAAATAGCCGCCAGAGACATCCCGGAGGCCAGTTATCAACTCGAGGGGATCAATCAGACCCTTGAGTCCAGCACCATGAAGATCATGGATATCAATGAGGAACAACTGGAGATAGCGAACAAGCGGCTGGAGCGCCTTACTTCACTGTTTTCCGGGAATGGTGGACCACCCGAAGCGGCTGAGGAAGCCCTGGAGATCCTAAAGGAAGATATAGAAATCCTTAAAAGGATCGGAAACCTGTCCATGAGCATGATGGAACCTCTAAGCTTCCAGGATCTGGTGGGACAGCGGATTCAGCGTATCATCAAACTGGTCAAGTCCATGGAGGCGCGGATCAGTGACCTGGTTATCTCCTTTGGAATAAAAATTCAAAAGCACCGTGAAAATCCGGAAAAGAGTTACGAAGATCTAAAAAAGGACGTTGAAGTTTATAAGTCTGAATTGAAGGGCCCCCAACTTGAGGGGGAGGGTCTCAAGCAGGAAGATATCGACGAATTGCTTGCCACCCTGTAATAGGATGTCATCTCCGATGGAGGTGCGCGGTACAGGAATGCAGGTAACAATAAAAATTTGAAATAAGCCAGGGAGGGTCAAAATGTCTTTTGACACATCAATGAAGGTTTTGGTCGTGGATGATTTTGCGACCATGAGGCGCATCGTTAAAGGGGTTCTCAAGCAGCTCGGCTTCAGTGATATAGTAGAAGCCGAGGACGGCAACATCGCCCTTGAGGAACTGAAGAAGGAAAAGTTCGGATTGATTGTCTCTGACTGGAATATGCCCAACATGACCGGACTGGACCTCCTGAAGGCCGTCAGGGGGGACGCCAACTTGAAAGACATACCCTTCATCATGGTTACAGCGGAAGGACAAAAGGAAAACGTGGTTGAGGCCGTAAAGTCGGGGGTCAGCAATTACATTGTAAAACCCTTCACCCCCGAGACTTTCAGCGAAAAGCTCCAGAAGGTCTTCGGAGGGTAACGAAAGCCGTCTTTTCCTTCACATTGGCCTTCGGCATGATCTCATCAGGGAGAACATAATTCAATGTCTGAATTGATCGGAAAAATAGGCAGCGAAATAGAGAAGATCGCCCTTGAGGTGGTCACCCTGGAAAATGGAGACATCCCGGCCATGGGAGACGTCATGAACCGGCTCTGCTTCCTGGAGGAAAAGGCCGGGGAGATCAAGGAAGGCGCTTTCAATAACCTGGTTTCCGCCCTCAAGGGTTATCTTGAGAAGTTGATCCTTTCGGAACTCGATGACATGGGGCCGTTTGAAGAGGGGATCGAAAAGCTTCAATCCATTCATCGGGCCATGGTCAACGAGGAACCCTTCAGGGGAGATATTCATCCTTTACTGAAAAAGTTGGGTTTCAATTCGAAACCGAACGATAAGGGAGAAGAGGTGCAAGAGGAAGCGACACCGGAAATCGCCGAAGGAGAGGAAAAGGAGCCGCAGACGGAATCTACAGATGCAAAAGAAGAATCGGCGGCGGAATCCTTCGAGGAATCTTCCCAGGAGACCCAGGAACTGAGCGAAGAGGACCGGCAGATCCTCCAGGATTTTGTCGTTGAATCCCTTGAAAACCTTGGGACGATCGAGGTGAGCCTCATTGACCTTGAGCAGGATCCCACGGATGCGGAGACCATCAACGCCATATTCAGGCCCTTTCATACCATTAAAGGTGTTTCAGGCTTTCTGAACCTGGACAAGATCAACAAGCTCGCCCATAGTGCGGAGAATCTCCTGGACAAGGCCAGGAACGGAGAAATCCGGGTGGAAGGCATGGTTATCGACCTGATCCTGGAATCCGTGGACATGCTGAAAAAGATGATCGAAGGAGTCCAGGATGCCCTGGAGACCGGCGGCCCACTGGATGCCGGTATCGACATCGGACCCCTTGTAAAACGCATCAACGATGCTCACTCAGGTGAGGGGGACAAGCCCCTGGGTGAGATCCTCGTAAACAAGGGGGCCGTTGCAAAGGAAGATGTCGAAGAAGGCCTGTCAAAGCAAAAAGAGGAACCCGACAAGAAGATCGGTGGAATCCTCGTAGAAGAGAAAAAGACGGGTTCAAAAGAAGTCATATCCGCCCTGCGGGAGCAGAAAAGATATAATCGCCGCCACATAGATCTCCAGGTAAAGGTCGATACCAAGAAGCTGGACAACCTCGTGGACCTGACCGGAGAACTGGTCATCAGCCAGGCCATGCTCAGGCAGAACGAATGGGTCCGGAATGCCAACGATCAAAAACTTTTTCATACCCTGAACCAGTTGAACCAGATTACATCGAGCCTCCAGAGGACGGCCATGTCCCTCCGGATGATTCCTATTAAAAGCACTTTTCAAAAAATGGTGCGTCTGGTCAGGGATCTTGCCAAGAACTCAGGAAAAGAAGTAGGCCTGGAGATGTCCGGTGAGGAAACCGAGATCGATCGGAACGTGGTGGATGAGTTGTACGAACCCATGGTCCACATGATCCGCAATGCCGTGGACCACGGGATTGAAATGCCGGATGAGAGGGAAAAGGCCGGAAAGGATCGAAAGGGGACTATTTTCCTCAAGGCCTATCACAGGGGAGGAAATATCATCATCGAAATCAAGGACAACGGCCGCGGACTTGACAAAGCCCGGATCCTTGAAAAAGCCAGATCCAGCAACCTGATAACCGATGAGGACCAGCTCACGGAATCGGAAATCTATAATCTTATTTTTCGACCCGGATTTTCAACGGCCCAGAAGGTGACTGATATATCCGGGAGAGGCGTTGGTATGGATGTGGTCAAGCGGGCCATCGAAAAACTCCGGGGCCGGGTGGAAATCAATTCCATCCCCGGCGAGGGATCCACCTTCGTGATCAGCCTTCCCTTGACCCTGGCAATTATTGAAGGGATGGTGGTGAGGGTCGGAAAGGAGCGTTACATCATCCCGGCGCTCGCCATCCTGGAATCCTTCCGGCCTCAAAAAGATCAGTACTCGACCGTGGAAGGAAAGGGTGAGCTTATCCTTTCCAGGGGAAGACTCATCCCGTTGATCAGGCTGGATCGGGTTTTCGGGGTACAGGGAGATTCCGTCCATCCGTGGGACGGGCTGGTTGTCGCTGTGGAAAGCGATGGAGAGCAGAGATGTCTCCTCCTTGACGAATTGCTTGGAAAGGAAGAGGTCGTCATTAAGAGCCTTGGCGAAAGCCTTAAGCATACCAAGGGAATCGCCGGGGGAGCCATCATGGGTGATGGCAGGGTCGGCCTCATCTTGGACATTTCAGGTCTTTTCGAGATTGCCCAAATGAACTGAACTTCAACCCCGAGAAGGAAAGGGATATTCTGGTGAACTTAGTCGTCGGCGTTTCTGACATGAAGGTGAGCAGTGATCTCGATTCCATCCTGGTCACTTACTCACTTGGTTCCTGTATCGGGATTTCCATTTACGACCCCGTAGCACGGGTAGGGGGGTTACTTCACTTTATGCTCCCGGATTCGAAATTGGATCCCGAAAAGGCGCGCAAGAATCCTAACATGTTTGCGGATACGGGCATCCCCAATCTGTTCAAGTCCGCTTATAAACTGGGGGCGGCCAAGCAGAGGATGAAAGTCATCGTGGTCGGCGGCGCCCAGGTTCTTGACCAGAAGGGCTTTTTCAATATCGGAAAGAGAAATTATATGGCCGTTCGGAAGATGTTCTGGAAGAACAACGTGATGATCGACTATGAGAATGTGGGCGGAAACGTGAACCGGACCCTCAAATTGGCGGTCAAAGACGGGAAGGCCTGGCTGAAAGTATCGGGCGAGGGGGTTTTTGAGATATGAAGGATATCAGAGAAATCATTAAAAAGATTGACGCGCTGAAGCCCATGCCGCAGGTCGCCCAGAAAGTCATGGCTATCGCAAAAGATCCTCAGAGTTCCATGGCGGACCTTTCCGAGATCATCATATACGACCAGGCCCTGACCGCAAATGTGCTGAAGCTTTGCAACTCGGCCCTTTTCGGCCTGCCGAACAAGGTGGAATCCGTTCAGCAGGCAATCGTTTATCTTGGAATGGACCAGATCGTGGATCTTGTTCTCATAAGCGGAGGAGCTTCAAACCTGAAGGGAAAACACGAAGGATATGACCTGGAGGAGGGGGAACTCTGGCGGTATTCCGTGGCTTCTTCTTTGATAGCGAGAGATCTTGCTGAAATCAAAAAGGCCGAGAATGTCCACTTGATATTCACCTCTGCCCTTGTAAAGGATATCGGAAAGGTCATTTTGAATCAGTACGTGGCGGATTCTTACGAAAAGATCAAGTTTCTTGTTTCCAAACACGGCTTCAGTTTCAAGGAAGCGGAGAAGGCCGTTATCGGCATTGATCATGCCGAGCTTGGGGGACTGGTCGCGGAAAAATGGAACTTCTCCTCCAAGATGATTGAAATCATCAGGTATCATCATTCCCCTTCAGAAGCAAAGGAATCTTCTTTCGAGACTTGCCTTGTTCATCTGGCTGATTCCCTTTGCATGATGATGGGAATCGGAGTGGGGTCCGACGGCCTGTCTTACCGTTTCGACCGCGATGCGGCCGAACAACTGGGCTTCTCCGAAAGAGATTTTCAGGAGATCATCGCCGGGTTCGGCGAAAAGATCCAGAAGGTGGAGGAACTCATCAATGCGGTGTAGGGTTTCAAGCGGCCCCTTGAACAGTATGGCCCGCGGTGGAGTACACCGGAGAAGCATACGAGAGGATGATTATGGCGTATAATGTCCTGGTAGTAGACGATTCTCTTCCCATGAGATCCGTCATCAAGAAGACGATCAAGGTTTCCGGGTTCAACGTCGGGCAACTCTTCGATGCCTCGAACGGAAAAGAGGCGTTGGAGATTCTCCGGAAGGAATGGCTCGATCTCGTCCTGACCGATTACAACATGCCGGATATGAACGGCCTTGAACTCATACGGGAGATGAAAAAAGACGATGCCCTTGAGGGAATACCGGTCGTAATGGTTACAACGGAAGGGAGCGAGCAAAGGGTCAAGGAATTCCTCGAAAGCGGGGCGGCGGATTATATCAAGAAGCCCTTCACCCCTGAGGAGATCAGGGAAAAACTAAACCGTATCATGGGAGAAAAAGACGATGAAGGAGAATCCGGCGCTGATTTCAGCGATGATGGCCTCGATTTCTGAGGTCTTGGAGACCATGTTTTTCATGCCGCTTGAATTTTCCGAGGACGCCCAGTTCGAGGACTGGTGGACCGGGACGCCGGAAAACGTGCTGGTGACCCGGTTGACTTTCAACGGTCCGTTTTCCGGGACCTTTTACTTTTTTATTCCCGAGGAATTGGGTCGATCGTTAGCCGCTAATTTCATGGGAGAAGACGAGGATGCGGTCAAAGAGAACCACGTGACCGATACGGTCAAGGAAATAGCCAACATGATCGTTGGCGGCACCTTTGCGAAATGGGATGCCAAGGCAGTCTTTGACCTGGGAATCCCTGAAAACACTACTTTCGGGGAAGCCGAAAAACACCACGGTGCATCGGAAAACAAGGTCTTTATCGGTATCACCACGCTCGACGATACCCTCGCCGCCGAAATGATCATGAACTCCTGAGGGAGCCATGGGACAGAAAAATATCAAGGTTCTGGTCGTGGATGATTCGGCCATCGTGCGAAAAGTTCTCTCTGAGGAATTGTCAAGGGAGAAGGATATTGAAATCATCGGGACGGCCCCGGATCCTTATGTGGCGAGGGATAAAATCGTACGGTTGAAGCCGGACGTGGTGACGTTGGATATCGAGATGCCGCGGATGGACGGCCTCACTTTCCTGAAGAAGTTGATGCGGTACTATCCCCTTCCGGTGATCATTGTCAGCTCACTTACCAGAAAGGGCGGAAAATTGGCCATGGAGGCTCTCTCCTTAGGTGCCCTGGAGGTGATCTCAAAGCCCTCGGCCGCCTATTCCGTGGGAGATATGAGTGTTCAGCTCGCGGATAAGATCAGGGCAGTGGCCCACGTGAAGGTGGAGGCACGGAATACTGCTGAACGGGCCCGGGATGAAGTTCCAAGATCTGAGCCCGTGCGCGCCCTGGCGGCCACTACCAATAAAATAATCGCCATCGGAGCCTCTACCGGAGGGACCGAGGCAATAAAGACCGTTCTCTTGGACATGCCTCCCAATTCTCCAGGGATTGTCATCGTGCAGCATATGCCGGCGAAATTCACCACCTCCTTCGCCGAGCGACTGGACAGCCTTTGCGCTATCAACGTGAAGGAGGCCGAAGACGGGGACTCCGTCATCAACGGCAGGGCACTCATCGCCCCCGGTAACTTCCACATGCTTCTGCGCAGGAGCGGGGCTCGATATTACGTTCAGGTCAAAAACGGTCCCATGGTTCACCACCAGAGACCATCGGCGGATGTACTTTTCAAGTCGGTCGCAGACTATGCAGGCCCCAACGCCGTTGGGATCATCCTTACGGGGATGGGGGCGGACGGTGCAGAGGGACTCTTGAAGATGAAAGAGGCAGGGGCCAGGACTATCGCCCAGGATGAGAAGAGCTGCGTCGTATTCGGGATGCCAAAGGAGGCCATCAAGTTGGGCGCGGCGGAAAAGGTGGTGGATCTTCACAAGGTGACAAAGACCGCATTGGACATGATCACTTGAGGCCGCACCGGTCTCAGGACCCATCTCCTCATCACCGGTTGACCATAAACATCCCGAAAGCCCCCCCTCAGTCTCTTTTTTCCCTGAAACCCTGAATATTTTTCCGGGAGGCATGGAAACATGAGCATGCTCCGTAACTATATCCAACCTTCGAACATCAAGGTGGAAGTTTTCGGTTTTTCCATCGCATCTATTTGATTTTTAATGGTTTTTTGTTTTCATTGGGATCGTTGGTCGTAAAAATTTTATGGGGACGGATGCAGTTGGAAAAAGTGGCAACTATTTTGCAATATACCGATGGTAAAAATAGGGGATTCCCCCTCCCAAGTAATGTGCTGGCAGTCCTGGGGGCGCTAAAACCGGAGATTTTTCTCTGTAACGGTTGGCACAAACGAAATACAGATCAGCGGGGTATGTGCTGAAAATGTTTCCCTCTGGAAGGAGAGAGTCATGAAAATTCAGGAAAACAAGGGCCTTTTGATTCAACAGGATGGTCGAAACGTCTCCCGGAAGCATGGAAAAGAAGGCGATTTCCGCAGGATTATGGACGAGATGATGGGCCCGATGGAAAAGGAAGCCGGGCAGGTCGTTCC
Organism: Deltaproteobacteria bacterium; assembly: GCA_019310525.1. NCBI lineage: Bacteria > Pseudomonadati > Myxococcota > Myxococcia > Deltaproteobacteria bacterium. The sequence continues at coordinate 21,175 of JAFDEE010000023.1, forward strand.
CGGAAACCTGGATCCTGCTATCAACGGTGTTCAAATTCTCCAGGGGGCCGAAAAGGTGAACATGGGCTCAGTGCGACCGGAGGGTCAGGTGTTGGTGGATGAACTCAAGAGAACCCTGGATCTTATCGATTTTTACGCGCTCAAGCTTGCGGATGTTTCCATTCCGGTTGAGGGCATGGGCCCCCTGGTTGATCACCTGGAGGAGAGGCTCGAGGGCCTGAAGCGTCTGGAAAACGATCCCGGGCTTCCCAAACCATTGCAGAGCATCGTATCAGAGGTGGTCTTGACCATGGGAACGGAGATCGCCAAATTCAGGAGGGGCGATTATCAATAATTTGGGAAAGTTCAGGCACTGAACCTACGGGAAAAACCCGGAGAAAAAAATAGCCGGCAAAACCGTTAAGGGCTGGTTTTTTGCGGAAAAGGCAGGATTGCACGGATCTTCCCGCCACTCTCATTCTCCAGGCATTCCAAGGTGCACCCGAAACGCTTCAGAAGGAGTGAGGCCAGGTTCAATCCAAGATCCTCAGCCTCGATTCGAAGATTACCGCCAGGTGCCCCTCCAATCTCCAGGGCCTCTTTCAACCGTGAGGACGGGCTTACGCCCTCAATAATAAAATCAAGTACAATTTCTTTGTCCTGCTGTTCCCCTTCGATGATCAGCCCGGATCCCTTCCCTCTTTCCAGTTCTTCTGCCAGTCCCTGAAGGAGCCATTCCAGGGCCAGCAGCACCTCTGGCGAGAGTCCATCGGTGGAGGCGTTGTTTTTCAGTCGGATTTCTTTTCGAACATTATGCTTGAAGTAGAGGTTGGCCCTGAGAAAGGAGAGGGTTTCCTCGAAGAAGCCCCGGAGACTGCGCGATTCATGTAATACCTCGTCTCTTCCACCCTTGGCGGAAGCGGTTCGTACGAGGTGGTTGACAGCATCGAATTCTCCCTCCATTCGTTTGAGTCGGGTGGAGAAGTCCTCGGTCAGGCTGTCCTCAGGGGCCCTCTTCTGCCGGAGCTTATAGGTCATCATTTCCATGTCGATACCGATATTCTGCAAGGGGCCGTTCAGATTGTGGATCAACCCGTTCATCAATTTTCCCAGTGCGGCCAACCGATACAGATAAACCAAGGTTTCCAGTGGGATTTCAATGACCAATAATTTCCTCCTTTTTCGTTTTTTGCATGCGGATTTCCCGCCTGTGTTTCTTGAAAACGACATTGATGATCGCGTCCCTTCCCGTTTCGTCGATTTCGACGATCCGAGCGGCTGCTATCAGTCCATCCGGACATTTTTCTATTCGAAGGATTTCCGCGATGAGCTCAACAAGGTACTGGAATATGCCGGGGATGAGCAGGTGTACCCTGATGAAGGTTCCAGGGCTCAATTCTTCTTTCAGGACGAGCTTGAGGCCTGATCCGCTCAGTTCGATGACTTTGTCCCGGCGAAAAAGGGATTCCGATGGTGAGGTGAGCATCTGCTCGATTATGAAATCCAGCTTGTTGTTGATCATTTGAAGGGATCTGTACAGGTTTTCCTCTCTGGATCCAGGCTGGGTCTGTTGGAGAATATCCTCGATGGGGCTGGTGATTTCGGTTTGTGTGAGAAGGCTCTGGCCCTTTCCGCTTTTGAGGATCTCCAGTTCCTGTTCCGTCAATCTTTTCCACCTGGCGTGAAGGGTGATATTCACCCTGAAGTCCTTGCGCCTGTTTTCTGAAACCATGGGGAACCTCATTTAAATTTTCGGTTAGAAAAACACATATCTTTTTTGTTTGCAACAAAAATGCCACAGAGACCGAAAACCCGCCTTTCCTGTCCTCGGGCATGGACTTCACAACGAGTGTTTTTATCCTCCGGAGAGAAACATTGAAAGGCCTGTTCTCCACATGTATATTCGGGGCAGGAGGGGAAATTCAGTGAAAGAGGAAATTTCAAGAAGCGCCCTCTTTGGCCGATAAATGAAGGTAGAGAACACTTAGAACACTTGGCCTTATTTATGGATGGACACCGAGGGAGATGGGATGACTCTTGATAAGGATCGCCTCAGGTGTATCAAAAAAGGACCGGACGGAAGAATCGGGGGATGGATATGACAGAAAGACCGGCCTTTGCCGGTGATATAGGTTTTATCACCCTCGCCGATATCTTCCAGATCCTGGGAGGTAACAACAGCACGGGGGTATTGTACCTGAAGAGTCCCCATACAGAGGGACCGGGTGTGATCTATTTTTCCGAAGGCAAACCCATCAATGCCGCGGTCGGGTCCCTTTACGGCAAGGAGGCCATCTATGCCCTTTTCGGTTGGAGGGAAGGCAGCTTCGAGTTCCGCCTTGAACCGGTTCATGCCGGCAGGGTGGTGGAAGAAAGCTCCATGCAGATAATACTGGATGCCTTGAGAATGTTGGACGACGGTCAAATCCCCCGGGTCGGCGGTGGCGAGGGAAGGCCGGCGGGAGGAGGGTCGCCGATCCTGAAAGGCCGAGTTGTAGATTACATGTATGTGATCGACGAAGAGGTCATCCCGGATGGAGAAACCGTGGTCAGGGAGGGAGCACACGGGAAGTGGATCTGGGTGATCCTGGAGGGTTCTGTTAAAGTGAGCAGGGAGACGGGCCTGGGAACCTTGACTGTTGCAAGGCTCGGTCAGGGAAGTTTTATCGGCACCATCGGCTCTTTCCTTTTCAGTGACATACCCCGAAGTGCCACTGTCATTGCCCAGGGAGATGTGCGCCTCGGACTCCTGGACAGTCAGCGGCTTCACGAGGAGTATTCGAGGCTATCCCCGGATCTCCGGACCCTCCTGATCAGTGCGGCGCGACGCCTTCAGAGGATCACAGACCGTGCGGTGGCGCTTCATTCGAAGAGGGGGAAGGATGAAACGCTGCCACAGGCCCGAATGGTCGTCCAAAAAGGGACCCGGCTGGAGGAGGCCTTTTTCATTTCGAGGGGAAAGGCCCTGCTCCTGGGGGAAGGTCCGGGAGGGGCCGTTCCCCTTCTCACCCTGGATCGAGATGATGTTTTCGGGTTCCTGCCCTTCCTTGACCTCGGCCATGAACCCCTGTATGCATCAGTGCTTGGGTCCGGGGATCTGGAGACCAGGCAGGTGGATATCTTTTCCCTGAAGAGGGAATACGACGATATTCCCGGGACCCTTAAACATCTCATCGAACAATCCTGCCATTCAGTGGCCATGACCACGCGGCTGGTGTATCAACTGATGGAGGGAAAAGAAATACAGGAATAGAGGTGCAGAGGCCTTGAGCCTCCGACACCTCCACGCCGGTTACAGGTTCCAAAGAGTTCGAAGTCTTTTCCCCGGTGAATCTCTGTTATCCCAGGACGCTTTCCAGATATTCCGATATCTCTTCTTTCGAGTATCCCAGTTCTTCCAGGATTTCACCCGTATGTTCGCCCAGGGCGGGCGCAGGTCTGCGGAAGCGGGCCGGCGTATCGCTGAAATCCCACGGCCATCCCACCATATTTGTGGGTCCTTCTTTGGGGTGGTCCACCTTCACGAAATAATTGTTGGCCCAGGCCTGGGGATCACGGGTTACTTCAAGGGGATCCTGGATGGGCGTGAAGATGCATCCTTCCCTTTCCAGAATCTTCATCCATTCCTCTCTCGTTTTGGTCCGGAAACGCTCGTCGAACACAGCGACCAGTTCTGCGGCATGTTCCCCCCTGGCTTCGATACTGTTGAAGCGAGGATCCTTCTCCAGTTCCTCCACGCCCAGGGCCCGGATCACCTTAGGCCAGTAACGGTCGGGATCCAAGTGGGCGATGACGGTCCACTTGTCGTCCTTGCAGCAGTAGTGATTGTAAAGGGGATTTCCGGCCCGGGCCCGGACCTCCCGGGGAAAGGGTTGACCGAGGATTGCCGGGGCGGCCATAATAAAGCCGAGAAAAGAGATCACCCCGCCCATCAGTGAAGTGTCCACAACTTGTCCCCTGCCCGTTTTCTCGCGGGCATACAGGGCAGCTGTTACGCCCCAGGCACACATCAAGGCACCTGCTTCGTCGCCTATTCCGGGAAGGATCTGGGTGGGCGGAGAGCCCTTTTCTCCGCAGGAGAGCATAAGCCCGCTACGGGCAATGCCGGTATAATCAAAGGAGAAGTCATGGGCGTCGGGCCCCTTGCGGCCCCATCCCGAGGCGTGAGCATATATCAGCCTGGGATTCCTCTTCAGAAGCTCTTCAGGTCCGATTCCCAGGCGGGCGGGGGCATCGATACTCATGTTGTTCAGGAAGACGTCGGCCGTGTCGATCAATTTGAGAAAGATCTCCATTCCTTTTTCCGACTTAAGATCAAGCACGATACTTCGCTTGTTCCGATTGCAATGTTCAAAGTAGTAGTTGCGACCCTTAAGACCCGCCATGGCGCCGATGATCTTCATGAAACCCCTACCGGGATCACCGGCCCTGCTCTCTACTTTGATGACGTCCGCTCCGAGGTCCCCCAATCGCATGCCTGCGACGGGTCCCTGCTGGAACATGGTGATTTCCACAACCCGGACTCCGCTCAACGGTCCTTCGTTCATTATTCTTTTCCCCTCCTTTTGTCGGTATTTTTGGTATGTCACCCTCCGTTTATGAACGGAGAACTCTCCCTTCGGAATTTTTAAGCGATCCATATGGATTCCAGACACGGGCCCGAGGCGTCCACGCCGATCCTGGGTATGTTCTTCTCAAGGTCCCATGACACGAACCAGCTTATGAATTCAGGGTCCACCAAGAGGCTTTTGTCCAGTTCCTCCACCAACAACTCCCGCGCCCGTTGAAGGGTTCGGAGAATCAAGCGGTCCAGGTGAAGTTCCCGATTCCATCGCGCCAGGGTGCTGTTGGCCCGGAGTTGATCCAGGGCCTCCTCCCAGTGGATGCCGGAAATCTTGCGCCTCAAAACATAGGCGTTTCCCCTGTCTGCAAGGACCACCAGCGGTGGATTGCATCTCAGGACGGCCCCCAGGGCCTTTATGGCCGGTAATCCTGGGGTGAGCCTTTCCATCCAGGTCCTCTTTTGCCGGATCTTGGGGATTTGGCGTGCCTGGAGGCGTTCAAAGATGTAAGGTCCTCCTTCATGATCCCATTCCTTCAGCCGCGTGGGGTCGAATCCCAGGTCAAGCAGGTGGTCCAGGGTGAATGTAAGGGGCATCCGCAGGTCCCGCACTCTAAGCCAGGCCTTGAGGGTAGGGCGCTGATATTCGGGGAGGGCTTCGATAAAACGGGCAGGCTGATCCATGAGGGGGCCGGGAAGGCATCCGGGAATGGGCTCATACTCCTCGACCGCCACGGAATTTCCTGAAAGACCTTCAGGTGCGTAAGAGAGTAAAGGGAGGGAGGAAACCGCGGGAGAGGGGACGACCCGGTCCAGGGATTCACCGCCGGTGTATCCGATGAGGTCCCCCATCCTCCTCCTGAAAGCGATCAGCTTGGTGACGAATCGGGTGAACATGAATCGCATTAGGGGTGTGAAACGACCTTCTTCGAGTTCCCGCTCGAAGTAGGTCTCAAGGGCCCGACGGATCTCCTTGAACTCCTCAATGGCCCTGCTCACCATCATTTCGTTGTCCCGCATATCAATGAATGCCCGTTTACGTCTGATGTGGTGGAGAAGCCTGTATAAGGGATGTCGAAGATCCTTTTTCAGCAACGGCCGTGGGATGTAGACCATGTAATGTTCTCCATCTCCCGCAGAGGCATCCCCGATGACGGATTCGATCGGTTCCCAGGCATGCTTCAGGTAGATTCCCCAGGTGGGATCCTCAGGGGGAATGATATTATCCAGTAGTCCCACCGTGGACTTCTCGTCGAGAAACTCCCTGAAGGTGTCAAGAATCCGGTGCCCGAGTCCCTGTTTCCTGAAAAGGGGGTCGATTTCCACGTAGACCAGGTAATAGCAGGGGAGCGGTTTCTTCAGGTAGATCATGTTCAGATACCCGAGGGATTCCCCGGATTCAGTCCGGAGTTCCAGGATGTGAAATCCGTTCGTTGTCTCCTCGGGGGCCAGGCGATCGATTCGACTGCCTGCGATCGTGCGATTGATGATTTCCCAGAGGTTGCTGAACAAATCAGAGACTGCCGGGCAGTCCCGGGCCCCTGATTGTACTCCCTCGTCGATCAAGGATATCAGGCGCAGGCGTTCTATCAGGCCCAATGGTTTTCTTTCATTCCGTGTACCGGGTGCCTCGCTTTGCTGTTTTTGCACGATCATCACGGCGTTATCTCCTTCAGGGTTTTTTGGGAATAAAAAAAGCGGAGCGTGTGCTCCGCTTTTTTTATGAATGAATGTAGGTATGGGCACACGCTAGGCCATGCAGTACCTCCTGCTAAAGTAAAAGCTAAAAAAACTGTTAAAAGCGCGTGCCAATGGAGAACTCCTAAAGATTTTCGAGTATCATGGCCTTTGGAAAATTTTTTGTCAACCCCTTTTTCTCCATTCTCTCAACCTTGATTCGGCAAGTTCAGCAATCGCCTCATCAGGGTTCAAATCCCACTGAATACGGCCCTGGATGAAGAAATTTCTCAGATCAGTCTGCAAGTCGTCCGCTTTCAATGGCCTCCTTGATATATGCCACCGCGTTTCGAAAGATCCGGACGCCGTCGCCCTCGCGGGATTCAGGTTCTTTCCCGAGCCTTCTGAGTTCTTCCTTTTTCCGGGGCCAGTCGGGATGATTGGCCCAATGGTTGAAGGCCTCCGGGTGGGGCATGAGACCGAAGATGCGTCCCGTCGGATCGCAGATGCCCGCGATGTCCATGAGGGAACCGTTTGGATTGTAAGGCCAGCGCCCCCCGGCCGGATCTCCCCTTTCATCCGCATATTGGATGGCCACCTGCTTGTTGTCGAAAAGCCTCTGGATGTCCCGGGGCTCGGCGAAGAACTTCCCCTCCCCGTGCCGGACAGGAAGCTCTATGTGCGTGATCCCCCTCGTGAAGACACAAGGAGATTCAGGATGGACCTTCAGGCGTACCCAGGTGTCGATGAAGTTGCCGGAATCGTTATAGGTGATGGCTGCACGCCTCTCCCAGAAGTTTCCATTGAAAGCAGGTAGGAGCCCGGATTTGACAAGGGCCTGGAAGCCGTTGCAGATACCGATGATGAGCTTTCCCTTGCGGACAAAGCGCTCAAGTTTCTCGCCCAGGTGGGTGCGCAGCTTGGAAGCAAGGATCACGCCGGCCCCGTGGTCGTCCCCCCAGCTGAAACCGCCTCCTAGGGCAAGGATGTGAAAATCATCGAGATCCATGGGAGCCCCGCCTCGTGATCCGTCGATGAGGTCGTTGATATGGATCCGTCGGGATTCGGCCCCGGCCAGTTTCAGGGCATGATCCGTTTCGTAGTCGCAGTTCAGGCCGTAACCCGTGGGAACAAGGGCTCTAACCGTCGTCATATCAGTCCTCCAAAGGGAGCCTTCCAGCTTTGTTTCAAGGCGGAGATGTTTTCCTCCAGGATAATCCGGCCATCCGGGTCCCGAACTTTCAGCTGGGGCGTTTCAGTGACGTTCCCTATGCAGGCTGCAGGGAGACCCCTGAAGAGTTCCTCGAAGGCCTCCCGGTGGGCGGGATTCAGGGTCACCAGGAACCGGCCGGCGGATTCCGAGTAGAGCAATTGCGAAGGAGCAAGGGCCTGGGGCGAGGGGATTTTCCCCAGGTCGATATCCAGCCCCAACTCTCCCCCCATGGCCATGAGGGCCAGGTGGACCGCGAGACCTCCACGGGCAACGGCATGGGCCGAGGCCAGGAGACCTGATCTGATGGCCTTGTACAGGGCCCGGTAAAGAGGGACCACCTTCTCGACATCGACACGGGGGCAATGGAGGCCGATTTCTCCCATCATCCGGTAGTACTCGCTCCCTCCGAGTTCGTTTCCGGTCTCCCCCAGGACATACACCAGGTCACCGGGGAATTTGGCCTCCATGGTGATACAACACTCGATGTCATCCACCAGGCTTGAGGCGGTGAAAAGGAGGGCGGGTTTCCCGGACACCTTCCTTCGTTCTCCAAAGGGCCCCTCGAGATGGCCGTCGATATACATGCTGTCCTTTCCGGATAAGAGAGGGATTTCAAAGGCGAGGCAGGTGTCTCTCAGGGCCCAGTTTGCTCGAACAAGCTGGGCCGCCTTATACTTTCCATCCGGGTTCTGTTCCGGATGGTAGAGAATCGTGGGCCAGCAGAAGTTGTCCACCCCGCCGATGTGATCCGGATCTCCGCCCACGGCCAGGACCCTTCTGACCGCCTCATCGATGGTGACGGCGGTCATGTGGTAGGTGTCGATCTCGCCGTAAAAGGGATTAAGGACCTGGGTGACGGCGACTCCCCTTTGGCTGTGTAAAAGGGGTCGCATGACCACGGCATCGTTCGGTACATCCCGGGACCTGCCCACAAGGGGTTTGAGAATGCTTCCCCCCTGGACTTCATGGTCGTATTGACGGGCGATCCAGTTCCGGGAACAGATATTGGGCCGGGCCAGCATCGCTCTTAGAAGGGGGCCGTGGTGCCGGGGTTCGCTCAGCACGGGCTCCCTGAGGCCTCTCATTTCGGGTGGGATCCATTCCGCCTCGAAGGTCCATTGTGGAAAATCCGATTCCAGGAAGTCCATCCGGATATAGGCACAAGTCTTACCATTGTAATCCAGCCGGAGGTATCCCGAATCGTTGTATTCGCCGATGACGGTGCTCTCCACGGCGTGTTTGGCTGAGAGTTCCATGAAGCGATCCAGGTGCTCGGGCTTGACGGCCACGGTCATTCTTTCCTGGGACTCGGAGACCCATATCTCCCACTGGTCCAGCCCGTCGTATTTCAGGGGCACCTTGTCGAGGTCCACGCGGCATCCATTGCTGAATCGCGCCGATTCTCCAATGGAAGAAGACAGGCCGCCCCCGCCGTTATCGGTGATGAAGGCGATGAGTCCCTCGTCTCGGGCTTCAAGGAGGAAGTCGTGCATTTTTTTCTGGGTGTAGGGATCCCCGATCTGGACGTGGCCGGCGGGGGTATGGGCTCCGAAAGTTTCCGAGGCGGCCGTAACACCGTGGATGCCGTCTTTGCCCACCCGGCCGCCGCACATGATAATCAAGTCTCCCGGGTGGGTCTTCTTCCGGTGGGCGGGCTCGCCCTTGACGAGGGCGGGCATAATCCCCATGGCCGTTACGAAAACCAGGCATTTCCCGAGATAGCTTTCATCGAAGAGAAGTATTCCGTATGGCGTTGGGACCCCGCTCTTGTTCCCTCCGTCTCTGACCCCCTCGATGACGCCGTCCAGGAGGCGCCGGGGGTGAAGGTGGGGCCTTAGTTCCCCATCGTAGTCACGGGGACCTACGCAGTACCCGTACATCCCGAGGAAAAGCCGGGATCCTTTCCCGGTGCCCAGGGGATCGCGATAGATCCCGACGATACCCGTGATAGCCCCCCCGTATGCCTCCATATTGGAAGGGCTGTTGTGGGTTTCCCCCGTGATGGTATAGAGGTGCTCCTCATCGAATCGGGCCACTCCCGCATTGTCCCAGAGTACGGAGACCACCCAGTCCTTTTTTTCCTTAACTGCAAGGGTCGGGGCTTCTATGCAGGTCTTGAAGAGGTTGTCGACGACCTGCTCTTCGCCGGTCGCGAGGTCCCGGTATTTGAAGAGCCCCTTGAAGGTATTGTGGTTGCAATGATCGGAGCGGGCCTGGGAGATGTATTCCAATTCGACGTCTGTCGGTAGATCCAGACCGAAGGCCCTTCGGTCGGCCAGGATGTCTTCCCGCAGGAAATACCTTCGAATGATGGGAATGTCGCTTTCCTGCAAGGCAAGGTTTCGTTCCCTCGAAATCCGCTTCAGTTCTTCATCGCTTCCTATGGCTATAGTAGAGACCCGGGGTTCATGATTGAGGATTACCTTGGGCAGGATAAACCCGATCCCCTTCTCCGGATTCCAATCCCCCCGGGAATAGATCCGCCACTGTTGAATGATGTCGTTGGCCAGGATTTCCCGCGCAATGGTTTCGACCTCGTCGACCGTGAGGTTCCCTCTGATTTCATAAAGCTTGGAGGTATAGACCGCTTCATGGTCATTGAAGCGGATATTCAAGAGGTCCTCCATGGCCTCCCTGGCCGTGCTCCCCGCCGTATCCCGCACGCCGGGCCGGAATCCGACCCAGATGGCCCAGTCGAAGTCCTTGGCCAAAGGGGCAAAGGAGGATTCCTCTGTCACAGGATCGGTGAAGAGGGAAGTCCTGAGGGTCTCCAACTGATCCGTTGAAAGGTCGGCATCTATAGTCAGAACCCGGATGACCCGAACGTCCTCGAGAGCGAAGCCGAAATAATCTCCAGCCTTCCGAAGGACCGTCCTCCCCTCGGCATCCATTAAGTTGTCCTTAAGTCTTATCTCGAGCCTGGAAGTCACTGATTACTCCCTGATTTTTCAATGAGTTATCAAAATCTGCGCCCACTCTAATGCAATTGGACACCGGAGTCAACAGTGAAGCTACACCCAAATCGGCTTGAAATCCGCGATCCCAGTGAATATATTGGTTCCAAAGCATGAAGTACCGAAGAGAAGATCCCGGGTGGACCTGGGTTGCGGCTGGCCGGGAATCGAAGAGGGGTAACCGATGGAAAATGATTACAGGGGAGACAAGGAAGGTAGCGAAAAGCTTCCGAATCAGAAGGAGCTTGAGAAGGAACTGAGCGAGTACCTTTCCAAGAAATATGGGAACCGCATCAAGATTATTTCGCCTTTCCTTCTCCCAAAATCCCAGGAACAGGCCGTTGATGAAGGCCGGGGTGGAGAGGATAAAGGAAAGGGTATCCGCTTTAATATGCTCCCCGAGGAACTGGAGAAGCATCTGGACAGCTTCGTCGTGAAGCAGGACCGGGCCAAGGCGATCCTCGCCACCAAGGTCTGCACCCATTTCAACCGGATCAAATACCTGAAGGAGCATGCCGGCAGGAAAAGCACTGTGGGCGTGGGCATGATCAAGAACAACGTCCTTATGATCGGACCCACCGGCGTAGGGAAGACTTACATGATCAAGCTGATAGCCCAGAAGCTCGGTGTGCCCTTCGTAAAAGGGGATGCCACCAAGTTCAGCGAGACCGGTTACGTGGGGGGGGATGTTGAGGATCTTGTGAGGGACCTGGTTTACGAGGCCAACGATGACATAGAGCTTGCGGAAAACGGGATCATTTACATCGACGAGATCGACAAGATCGCTTCTTCCCGTAATATTATCGGGCACGATGTGTCCCGGACCGGTGTTCAAAGGGCCTTGCTCAAACCCATGGAGGAAACCGATGTGGACCTGAAGGTCCCCCATGATGCCGTGTCCCAGATCCAGGCCATTGAGCATTACAGGCGCACGGGCAAGAAAGAAAAAAGGGTGGTCAACACCAAGAATATCCTTTTCATTATGAGCGGGGCCTTTGGGGAACTGGGGGAGATCATCAAGAAAAGACTTCAGAAACAGGGAATCGGATTCGAGGCCGACGTGCGCTCACCCGAGGTGTCCTGGGAAATCCTGAAGGAGGTGACGGCCCAGGATCTTATCGAATTCGGCTTTGAGTCGGAATTCGTGGGGCGGCTCCCGGTGGTCGTGGTGTTTGATGAGCTGACCCGTGAAGACATGGTGGAGATCCTCAAGAATCCCAACAACCCCATCGTATTGAGCAAGAGGCAGGATTTCAAGGCCTACGGTATCGATATCAAGTTCGAGGAAGAGGCCCTGGAAAAGATCGCCGAACTTGCCGTCAAAGAGAAGACCGGCGCACGGGGACTTGTGAGCGCAATCGAGAAGGTCCTCATTCCCTTTGAAAAGACCCTTCCATCCACCCCTATCAAGCAGCTCTTGGTGACACCCGAAATGGTGGATGATCCGGAAGGAGAGCTGAAAACCCTTCTTGAAAACCCCGATGACCCCGAACGGATCGCCCGGTTCGAGAGGGGGGCTGCAAAAGAACTGGAAAACATCGCTTCATTCATCGGGGAGCGGGCAGGGGATCTTTTCCGGAAATCCGGCCTTGAAATATACGACCGGAGGATCCAGCTGATCGCTGAAATCTATTTGAAAAAGACCTGTGACGTTAATACCGCGTACCAGGACTTCGTGGAAATGTATGCCGAGATAAAGGAAGAGGAGGCCTCCCTGCCCGAGAGGATCGAGGTAAATGTCTCATTCGATGATACCGCCATCGACGAACTGATCCGGCAGGCCATCGATTCGAACACACGGGCGGGGACTCTGACTTTTCAATTGGCTAAGAAACTGGAGTACGGCCTGAAACTCGTCAAGGACCGTTCAGGAATAGAGACCTTCAGGATAACGGGCGAGGCCGTTACAAACATGGAAAAGTATATAAATGATCTAGTAAAGACTTATTATCGAAGGGAATACGAGACGATTGAATCTATAAATCGGGAGGATTGATCCGGCCCAAGCACTTGTGCTTGGAAGGAATATCGGGTTCCGCCTGCGCTTCGGCCGGGCCAAGGCCCGCGAGACGGGCATTAAGAAGCGGTCTATGTTTATGTTTTCAACTGAGAAGCCCTTCCTTTCCTGTCCCCTTCCAGTCTGAAACCCTTTCAAGAGGTCCGAAGAGAAACCATGATCGGCATATCCAAGCTTTACTGTGGAACCGTGGAGCCCTCTGACACTCTGCGGTATGGGAGGCGGTCCCAGGACCTCCCTTCTCACTTGCTTCAATTCTCAGAAGACAAGAAACCCGTGGTGGTGTGGAATTGTACCCGTTCCTGCAACCTCAAGTGTATCCACTGTTATGCCCATGCTGTGGAGCGACCCAGGGAGAAGGAACTTACCACCGAGCAGGCCCTTGCTCTTCTCGATGATCTTGCGGATTTCGGGGCGCCCGTGATCCTTTTCTCAGGGGGAGAACCACTCATGCGCCCCGACCTGGTTCCATTGGCCCGCCACGCCGTCAAGCGGGGCATGAGGGCGGTGATCTCCACAAACGGCACCCTAATCACCCGAGAGAAGGCACAGGAGTTGAAGGATATAGGGCTTTCTTACGTTGGTGTCAGCATCGACGGACTCGAAGAGATCAACGATCGCTTCAGGGGACGGCGGGGGGCTTTCAAGGCCGCCATGGAGGGAATCCGGCATTGCAAGGAAGCGGGTCTCAAGGTGGGACTCCGTTTTACTATCAACCGTATGAATAAGGACGAGGTCCCGCGGATTTTCGCTCTCCTTGAAGAACAGGGGATCCCGCGGGTCTGTTTTTACCATCTGGTCTATGCAGGCCGGGGGACGGCCCTGGTGGAACAGGACCTGAGCCACGAGGAGACCCGCCGCGTAGTGGATCTGATCCTGGACAGGACACGGGATCTCCACCAGAGGGGCCTTCCCAAGGAGGTCCTGACCGTGGACAATCATGCGGACGGGCCCTACCTTTACCTTCGGATGCTCCGGGAAAACAACCCCCGTGCGGAGAAGGTTTTGGAATTGCTGAAGATGAACGAGGGCAACAACTCGGGGCGGGGGATCGGGTGTATCAGCTGGGACGGTTCGGTCCATGCGGATCAATTCTGGCGACATTACAGTTTCGGGAATGTCTTGGAGAGGCCCTTCAGCGAAATCTGGACCGATCTTTCCGATCCCTTGATGAGAAAACTGAAGGAAAAGAAGAAATACGTGAAGGGGCGGTGTGCATCCTGCCGGTGGCTGGATATCTGCGGAGGAAATTTCAGGGTGAGGGCGGAGGCCGTGACAGGTGATGTGTGGGCACCGGATCCCGCATGCTACCTGAGGGATGAGGAAATAAAAGGGGAGGCGGAATTATGAACATTCGTCCGAGGCGATTGAGGAAGAGCCCGGCCCTGAGGGCCATGGTCAGGGAGACGTCCCTCTCGGTCAGGGATTTCATCTGCCCGCTTTTCGTTCAACACGGAAAGAACATCAAGGCCCCGATCCCTTCCATGCCCGGCCAGTATCGCTTTTCCGTGGATCGAATCATCGAGGAGGTCGAGGAGATCCGGTCCCTGGGGATTCCGGCCGTGCTGCTCTTCGGCCTTCCGGAGACAAAGGACCCGGAAGGGACCTGTTCCTACCAGGAAGACGGTGTCGTGCAGAGGGCCGTGCGGGCAATCAAAGAGAAGGTCCCGGACATGGTGGTCTTTACGGACGTGTGCCTTTGCGAGTACACGGATCATGGGCACTGCGGGATCATCAAGGAGGGCCGGGTGGACAATGACGCGACCCTTGAAGTTCTGGCGCGGCAGGCCGTAAGTCACGCCAGGGCAGGGGCGGATTTCGTCGCGCCGTCCGACATGATGGACGGCCGTGTGGCCGCCGTGCGCGCGGCCCTTGACGAGAACGGGTTGCAGGATACGGGCGTCATGTCCTATGCCGCAAAGTACGCCTCGGCATTCTATGGCCCCTTCAGGGAGGCCGCCGATTCGGCCCCGCAGTTCGGCGACCGCCGGGACTACCAGATGGACCCGGCCAACGGCAGGGAAGCCCTGAAGGAGATTTTCCTGGACATCGAGGAGGGGGCTGATATCGTAATGATCAAGCCCGCCCTTTCCTATCTTGATATCGTCCGGAGCGTACGGGAAGAATGCCTGCTTCCTCTCGCCGCTTACAACGTCAGCGGAGAATACTCCATGATCAAGGCGGCGGCGGAAAAAGGGTGGATCGACGGAGAAGGTGTCATGATGGAATCCTTGTTCTCTATCAAGAGGGCGGGGGCGGATCTCATTATCACTTACTTTGCCAAAGAGGCCGCAGAGGTCCTGCGCAGGAACCTTCTTTAGGGCATAGTAAAATAAGGATACCGACGGATCGATATAATTTCCTATCGGCTGAAGCCGATAGCTTGAGGGGCCAAGGGTTCAAGGGTTCGAGTGAAAATTATTTTAACCTAAATTATGCGTGAACGCCTGTCTAAGGAAGGGTAAAGGGATTTTCCCGAAGCGGCCTATTTTGGCTCTGGAGCAGCCTGCCTGCCGCAGGCAGGGAGAGCGAAAGAGCCAAAATAGGCAGTGAGCGGAGCCATGGACGGCGTAGTGAACGTAGCGGAGGGAACATACTTTTACCCTTCATCCATCGGGTGCTCTCAGAATGCTTTAACATATTGTAATAAAAATCAATTTCATTTTTCACGCATAATTTGGGTTTAATTCAAATCCTTTTTTCTCACTCGACCCCTGGACCCCTCGAATCCTTGAACCCTGATTGAAAAAACGATCGAACTGGAGTCTTCGCCTTAAGGCGCAAGTTTCTCTCATTCCACGAATGGGTTGATAAATATGGAAACACATAAGGGAACCGCCCCTTCACATTCCCACGGAGACGGGCCCAGGCTGGTGGCCTGGGAAGTGACCCGGACCTGTAACCTGAGCTGTGTTCATTGCCGGGCCTCGGCGGAAAGAGAACCTTATCCAGGTGAGCTTTCGACCGGAAAGTGCCTGGAGATTCTTGAGGAGATCCGAGCAACGGGAACCCCGATCGTGATCCTTACAGGGGGGGAACCCCTTCTCAGGAAAGATATTCTTGACCTGGCCCGTAAGGGTACGGCCCTGGGACTGCGGATGGTAATGGCTACCAACGGGACTCTGTTGAGCCCGGATCTCGTGGCCGAGATGAAGGCCTCGGGGATCAAGCGGGTAAGTATTTCCCTGGACGGGCCCAACGCCGCGGAACACGACCGATTCAGGCAGGTCCCCGGGGCCTTTGGGCGCACCCTCGAGGGCGTGAGATATTTGCGGGATGGGGATCTGGAATTCCAGATCAATACCACTGTAACCAGGCGGAACGTGAACCAGGTCCCGGAGATGCTGGACTTGGCCATAGCCCTTGGAGCCGTCGCCCACCATATCTTCCTTCTGGTCCCTACAGGGCGTGCCAGGGATATGGCGGAGCAGGAGATCGACGCCGAACAATACGAACGGCTGCTGCATTGGTTTTACGAAACGGGCCGGGAAGCACCGATTCATCTCAAGGCTACCTGTGCCCCCCATTATTACCGGATCCTACGGCAGGAGGCACGAAAAAGGGGCGAGAAGGTGAATTTCGAGACCTACGGGCTGGACGCCGTAACCCGCGGGTGCCTGGGAGGGACGGCCTTCTGCTTTATATCTCACGACGGGATCGTGCAGCCTTGCGGATACCTGGAGATCACTTGCGGAGACCTCAAGGAGGAAGGTTTCGATCAGGTATGGCGTGGATCGAAGATCTTCGGGAAACTGAGGGATTTTTCCCTCTACGGAGGAAAATGCGGCCGCTGTGAATATGTCAGGGTATGTGGGGGATGCCGCGCAAGGGCCTTCGAGGCCACCGGCGATTTCTTGGCGGAAGAACCCCTCTGCCTGTATCAACCGGGAAACAGGAGAGAGGGCGGTGAAACAGATTGAAGAACGCCCGGGGGCGCGCCGGAGCCCGGGAGTTTGATGAAGATGAAGATAAGGTGAGACCTTTGAAAAACGTTCAATTTTGTTCAAGGTCAAGCCTCCGGCCCGTAAGGCCTACGCCCCGGAGGGGAAGGCGAAAATTTTAACCACAGGAATACATTGAAGTATTTCGGATTAAAATTTGTCCGCGCTTTGCTTCGACTCCCCACCCAACGGGTGGGTCCCCGGTTTGAGCCTGACGCCGAGATTGGGCAAAAGGGAGCGTTTTTCAAAGGTCTCAAGGTAGCTATGGACGATAAAGACAGGGCCATTCTAAACGAAATCCAGACCCGGTTTCCCATTCGATCCAGGCCTTACCGTGAACTCGGGAAACGACTCGGCATGTCAGAAGAGGAGATCCTTGACCGTGTGAGGATCCTCAAGGAGGAAGGGATCATCCGGAGGATCGGAGGGAATTTCAATTCGCGTAAACTGAACTACTCAAGCACTCTTTGTGCGGCAAAGGTGCCCGAGGAGAGATTGGAAGCCTTCGTGGCCGCGGTGAACCGGCATCCCGGGGTGACACACAATTACCTGCGCAACCATTCTTACAACGTGTGGTTCACCTTCATCGCTCCGGACATGGAAACGATCGATCAGGCCCTGGAGGAGATTTCGGATGAGACGGGGGTCAAGGAAATCCTGAGCCTTCCCGCGGTTCGAACCTTCAAGATCAAGGTGAACTTCGAGGTATAAAGGGCAGTGGCCTTGGGGCAGGTATTCCCGTCCCAATCAGGCTCAGGAGAGAGAGGATTACTCGTCCTTTTGCTCTTCTTCGATTTCAGCGAGGATGCGTGCCAACTCCTCCTCGCTGATTTTGCCGGTCTCCAGGAGGAGTTCCCCGATTCCGTCCTCCCTCAGGTCGTCGACGGACAGGATGGCCTTGTTGCTCTTGGCATGTAGGCTTACAAAGGTGTAGTCGAAGGTTCGCCTGGATTTCTTGAGGAGCTTTACGTGGACTCCCATGAAAATTACATGGTAGCTTAAAAGGAAATAGATCACCCCTCCGATAACAGCCCAGATAAGGAATTTTTTTGTAAATCGCATAGCGAAACCCTCGGAAAATATCTCGGATTTCTGAGATCCTTTTATCTGTTTCGATTACCCGTTTTATACCCTTCCCATGATTTCATCTCTTCCAGACCCTGACTCAAGACCTGCCAAGGCCTCGGCGTATCAAAAAAAGCACGAAACTTGCAATACATAAGGAAACGGGTGAATCTCGAGATCTTTTTATCAACTGGACAAACGGCGGTCAATAGGGTGTCCCTCTGGCCTTGAAGAAGGCCTCAGCGAACGATGGTGAAATGGGTATTGTCTTATGGCCCTATTGTTTGATATGTTGAGCTAAGAGATTGATCTTCTTGCCGATTTCGGGAAACCTCGATCAAGGAGTTTTTCATGGGCATCGAACCCGGAGACAAGGTTTTGGAGTTAAGGCTTCGGGAGCTCGAAGAAGAGGTCAGCGCCCTGAGGCATGCGGAAAAGGCCCTGAGGGAGGAGCTTGAGCGGTACCGGAGATCCAGTGAAAGCCTCAACATGCTCCTGTTGGGCATGGAGGACCCCATCCTCGTCGCGGACCAAAGTGGTGGGGCGGTGCTGTTCAACAGGGCCTATTCCCGGTTGATCCGGGAGATGCTGGGGATCGAGATGCGGCCGGGACTCAGGCCCCATGAAGTCATGCCGGATAGAAGCTTTTGGGACCGTCTTGTCAGGCGGGTGCAAAAAGGTGAGAAATTTTCCGCGCAATACAGCCGCACTTTCGGAGACGGTGAACTCCGTCACTTCGAGATCCGATTTTATCCGCTTTTCGAGGGCCGAAGGTTCACGGGTTTCACGGAACATATACGGGACGTAACTGCGCGTAAGCGGGCGGAGGAAGCCTTCAACCGGGAGAAGGTCCTGCTGGAGGAACTTTCCCGCAGTTCCAGGGCCGCCATCGTGATGGGGGACAGCAAGTCAAGGGTGGTGCGGATCAATGAGTCCTTCACCAGGCTTTTCGGGTACACCAGTGAAGAAGCCCTGGGAAAACATGTCGATGACCTGATCACTCCCCCTGAATTCCGTGCAGATGCCGAGGACAAGTGCAAGATGGTATGGTCAGGGGAGATCAGCGAGTATGACGCCGTTCGGAGGCGAAAAGACGGTACCCTTGTGGACGTCTCGGTCATGGTCTCACCCATCTATATCGAGGGGAAACGGATCGGGGCCTATGCCCTTTACAGGGACATCACCGAAAAGATGCTTTCCCGTAAGGCCCTTGAGAAGGAAAAGGCCCTCCTCGGTCAATTGTTCGAGAGTTCCCAGATGGCCATTGTGATGGGTGGCGAAAAGGGGCGGATTCTTCGTATCAACAAGGCCTTTACCCGGATGTTCGGTTACACTCCGAAAGAGGCACTCGGCCGTCGCGTCAAAGACCTGATCATTCCCGAGGAATACCATGAAGAGGCGGAAAGGCATCGCAGGCGGGTATGTGACGGCGAAATCACGGAATATGAGGCGATTAGGAAGAGAAAGGACGGAAGCCGCCTGGATGTATCAATATTTATGTCTCCTATTTATATCAGGGGGGAACAGACAGGGGCATATATTCTATACCAGGATATCACCGACCGCAAAAGAACGGAAAGGGCCCTCCAGGAGAGTGAAAAGAAGTACCGCACCCTTTTCAACCAGATCGGGGACGCTGTTTTGATATTCGACCAGGACACCATGGAGATCCTGGATTGCAACCAGTCGGCCATCGACCGTTACGGGTATACCCGGGAGGAATGGCGCACCATGAAGCCCTATGATCTCCATCCCCCGGAGGATTTGGAGGAGGTGAAAAGGAATATCCAGAACACCACCTTCATGCCCCATTGGTACACTCACCTGACAAAGGATGGGAAGCGGATACCCGTCGAGATTTATTCCAATGTGATTACTCTGGATCAGCGCAGGATCTGTATCAGCATCATCCGGGACGTATCCGAACGAAAGGCGGTGGAAGATCAGCTCAGGAGGAGTGAAGAGAAGTTCCGGAGGCTGGCGGAAAATTCCCCCTTCGGCCTTTCCATCATGAATAGGAGAGGTGAATTCGAATATTTCAACCGAAGGTTCACGGAGATCCTGGGCTATACCCTGGCGGACATCCCGGACAAAAATACATGGTTTCGAAAGGCTTACCCGGACCCCGCATACAGGGAGAGGGTCATGGCCGCCTGGGAGAATGATATGGCGGGAGTCAAGGCAGGGATACCTGGTGAAAGGTCCTTTACGGTCAGGTGCAAAGACGGAAAAGAAAAAGTCATTCTTTTCAGGAACGTTGAGATGGCGGACGGGAAGCAGTACATGACCTACGAGGACGTCACCGAGAGGAAGAGACTGGAGATCCAGCTCAGGCAGGCCCAGAAGATGGAGGCCATTGGAACCTTGGCCGGAGGCATCGCACACGATTTCAACAATATTTTATCGGGTGTGATCGGTTACGCCGAGCTGGCCCTGGAGGAAGTAGAGAGGGGGACGACCCTTGAGAAGGACATAAGGCGAGTACTCGAAGCAGGCACCCGCGCTAAGGACCTGGTCAACCAGATCCTGGCCTTCAGCAGGCAGCGGGAGCAGGAACTAAGGCCGATGCAGATCGGACCCGTGATCAAGGAGGCGCTCAAGCTGCTCAGGGCCTCGATCCCATCCACCATCGACATCCGTCAGGACATTCGGGGGGATCCCCTGGTCATGGCGGATCCCACCCAGATTCACCAGATCCTCATGAACCTCTGCACCAACGCCTGCCATGCAATGGAAGAGGGGGGCGGGGTGCTGGAGGTGGGCCTCAAGCAAGTTTACTTGGACCGCAATTTCACGAGCCGCCATCCGGAAATTGCGCCGGGCTCCTACATGCAACTTACCGTGAAGGATACCGGCAGCGGCATTCCTCCTGAAATCATGGATCGCATATTCGACCCCTTTTTCACCACGAAAGGAGAAGCAAAGGGAACGGGGATGGGCCTTTCCGTGGTCCACGGCATTGTAAAGGCCCACGGTGGCACAATAACAGCTTACAGTGAACATGGAAGAGGGAGTACGTTCCATGTATTTCTACCGGTAGTCGATGAGTCCGGAACGATTGAAAGGGGCACCGATCAGCCTCTCCAGACCGGTACAGAGAGGATTCTTTTTGTGGACGACGAAGAGTTCCAGGTGGACCTCGGAAAACAGATGCTCGAACGGCTCGGTTATAAGGTCACCGTGCGGACGAGCAGTGTAGAGGCCTTGAAATTGTTTCGGAGCAATCCTTACGATTTCGACCTGGTCATCACCGATATGACCATGCCGGGTATGACCGGTGATGTCCTTGCAAGGGAACTCATAGCCGAACGTCCCGATATCCCGGTGATCCTCTGCACGGGATTCAGTACGCAGATCACTGAAGAAAAGGCCCTGGAAATGGGGATCCGGGCCTTTGTCATGAAACCCATCATTATGAGTGAAATCAGTCATACGATCCGCAGGGTGCTGGAGAAGGATTCCGGGTCCGGTTTTTCCGATTGATTTCCTTAAACTTCTGCAGGCGGTGTAAACGATAGGGCTTGAAAAAATCATGAATGAAGAAAGACATGTGATTACCATGTTGGTCGAAAACGAACCCGGAGTTACGGCCCGGGTATCCGGGCTTTTCGCGGGACGGGGATATAACATTGAAACGATCTGCGGCGCACCCACCGCTAACCCGGCAATGTCCCGCATTACGATCACTACGAAAGCGGATCCTGAGCAACTTGAACAAATATTAAAGTACTTGAGACGGATCATCAATGTGATCAAGGTCAGGGATATGACCGGGGAGAAGGCGATCAAGCGGGAAATGGCCTTGATCTGCGTAAAGGCGAAACAAAAGGACAGAGAAGAGATATATCGGCTGGTGAACACCTTCAACGGGAGGATTATCGATACGGGACTCACCCACTATATCATCGAGGTGACAGGGGGAAAGGATAAGATCGATGCCTTTTTGCGGCTCCTGGAGCCCATGGGGATCAAGAAACTGGCAAGATCAGGAATCCTGGCCCTTTACCGGGAGCCGGATTGAAGTTCCTGCATGCACCGGCCCTGACAAGCTGCCCTTCACTCCTTCTATCTCTCCATTTCCCTTGAGACCAGGGGTTGCAGGTTCACCCTGTATTCCTCCAGGTATTTCCGGATCCATCCTTCGTCTGCAAAGCTGTAATAGGTGTTATGCCCGATGATGACGTGGTCAAGGACTTGAATCATCAGGAGGTGGGCTGCCCAGACAAGGTTCCTCGTAAGGAGCCGATCCTCGGTGGAAGGAGTAGGGTCTCCCGAGGGGTGGTTGTGCACGAATACAAGGGCCGCCGCCCTGTTTTCCAGGGCAAGGGTCATCACCTCCCCGGGATATACGGCGCTTCCTGTAAGCCCGCCCAGGAAGACGTCCTGGTCATGGATCAATTCGTTTTTCCTGTTAAGAAAGAGGACCTTGAACACCTCCCTTTTAAGATCCCTCATGGAATGGAACAAATAGTCGAAGACGGCCCTGGAAGATCCCAGGAAGGTCCGCCCCGCAAGCCTGTCCCTGAGGTACCTCCCGGCCACCTGATGAACCAGGCTCAAGTAAAGGGCGTTTTTGGGGCCAAGACCTGGAATCTGCATGAGTTTTTCAATCGGGGCTGAAAGAACTCCAGACAGGCTGCCGAATCTCTTCAGGGCTTCCCTGGCCTGAAGCTTGACATCCTTGCGGGGAGTGCCGAGGGTCAGGAGAAACTCGATAACCTCTTCGTCGGAGAACCGCTCCAGGCCTCCTTCCATGAATTTTTCCCGCAGCCTTTTGCGGTGCCCCGCTCCCCTTTTCGGTTGTTCTTTGTTTTTCATCTTCAGTCCTGCTTTTTCCTTCGGGATAAAGTCCATCGGAAGGTTTTTCTCTCCGAGCAGTTATCATACCAGTAGCACTCATTTCCCATGGTATTTTTCGTTGCCGTACCGCTCCCCCCGAAAAAGCTGATACCGTCTCCCATGCTGACAATCAGATCAGGGTATATGTTTCCGGCGATTGTTCGCCTGGGTTTTCCTACGGGACCTATGGGAAATTCCTCGTTTTTCTTCGAGTGTTTGATTTCCGCCTCTCTTTTCACAGGGGAATCCGGTGACCACTGTTTTGAATTCATTTTATCCTGGATCATGAACTCGAACCCGATATTTGCCCCCGGGAAAAAAATTCGTTTCGCCTTCCTGGTTTTCCTGTCGAGGGCGAGGATGACGGTGTGTACCATCATTGGAGACGTGAAGCGCTTATTTTCAGCATATCCGCTGATTACCTGGTGCGTTTCAAATCCGTGTCCCTTTGATGCACCCATTTCGTATCTTGTATCCCTGAAAACGGCATTGAAGGAGGTGAGATACCTTTTTTTCGGCCTGTAATATTCCCAGATTTCATTGAAAGGGAACATTTCCACAAAATTGGTCATCTCAAGGCTCATGACCACCGTAGCCATAATCCTTTTCTCATAAGTTCGGTATTCTTTGTAACTATCCCAACTGGTGCTCTCGTGGGATTCATCTTTGTTTAGCACAAGGGTGCCGGTAATTGTCAGGGTGGCGTCGAAGCAGCCTGAATTGGGGATAATCCTCGTGAATCGCTTTTTGCCGACCGTTTCAGGCCCGTCATGGTAATCGCATACTCCAGCGACTTCCAGCGTGTCCTCGGTGGCCTCTTCGCATTGAGGGGGCCTGTATAATACCTCATCGCGTATCTTCCCGCCGGTAGTGTTAAAAACCCGCCATCCGTCTATCAATTCTCCGCTTTTGAGGTCTCCTTTCTCGACCCGGAGGGCGACCCTTACATTATCGGGCATTGTTTCATTGAATTGGTTCTTGATGGCGGAGATTTTCAGCTTGTAAAGGGGAGGAAATCTTGAATGGTCGTCCACTTCCAGAGACAGGCCGGACGGTGTTTCTTTCATCCTGATTGTTGTCCCGACATCCCCCTTGTCGAAATGAATTCTGGAAGATGAAATGGTTGAAGGAGGGACACTTCCTATAATTAATCCATCATTCGGAAGGTAACTGATTCCATCAACCTCAATCTCTGCGTCTTCATCGTAAAAATAACTTCCTTCCTCTTCAGAGGGCTCGGGAACCCAATCGATCAGGTCACTTCCGGTATCGTAAACCTCGCCGTTTTTAAGGGAAATCAGTTTATGCTCGATATACACCTGGGCAATGGTAGGGACAAACTCAGCCTTATCGAAAATGGTTTTGACGTCAAACCATTGAAGATTACCATTTGGTGTGGTTATGGGTTCTTCCAGTTTGATCCTTTCGTGAACCACATGACGAACGACCGCCTTTTCGCCGTTGGTGGAGTTTTTGATCGTTGCTGTAGACCTGATCTCGTATTTTGCCTTTCCCGTCTTTTTTCCGTGCCGGGTGGTGTGCCCGTCAGGGTGTTCAATGATGGTATAAAAGTCCGCACAGGGGTTTTTATTCACAAATTCTATCCATGCCGTCAAACTTCGTTCGACCTGGGCGGTAAAATGTGAGCCACCCTGTTGGGCCTGGTCCCAACCTATCCATTCTTCAAAATTGGGGATATCTCCCTCCATGCGAAATTTCTTTATTTCAACGAGCGGGTTTTCGCATTCCTCGCAGCTGCCCTGAGATAGAGCGGTATTTGCTGAAGAAAAGAAAAGGACCAGCGTCAATAAAGCCCATGATGCAATAACCGATGTTTTTGCCATATTTTTGGGCGTAGAGGGTGTCATCATGCAAGGTGTCTCCTCTCTGGTTGATCATTTCAGGACTGACAGGCTGAAATCTTTCAAAAAAAATAATCCTGCAGTTTGCTGCAGGAAAAACCATAATAGCATATCGTTGGTGTCCGAAAAAGAATTTGTCCCTTCAAACAAGGGCTCCGAAGAAAATCCGTAGCCCTGCTTTATCCGCCTTCGCAGAAGACCACGGGCTTTCCCGTGGGGCTCCATATACGGGCACAAGTTGGAAAACCGAAAAGCTTATCAGAATTATGGAAATTTTTGCATGCATCGATCAATTGTGATAGCATCCTATACATCATTTTCATGTGGGCGTTTTCTCTGAAAATTCTTTTATGCGACCCTATGAGCTATAAGACAATCACCTATGAAGAGAGGGATAAGGTCGGAATCCTTTGTCTGAACCGGCCCCGGAAGCGAAACGCCCTTTCCAGGGGTCTATTGGAGGAATTCACATCCTGTATTAAAGATGCGGGTAGGCGCGGATCGGTGAGGGTGATCATCATCCGGGGGGAAGGTGAACATTTTTGCGCCGGTCATGATCTCGTGGAGATCCTTGAAGAGGATCAAGTCGGAATCCGGGGGCTTTTCGAGGCCTGCATTCGATTGATGAATCTTCTTCAACAGATCCCTCAGCCCGTCATCGCCCAGGTCAGGGGGGTGGCTACGGCCGCGGGTTGCCAGTTGGTGGCTGCAAGCGACCTTGCTGTTGCTGAAGAAGGGGCGCTGTTTGCAACCCCCGGAGTGAAGATCGGGCTTTTTTGTTCTACACCCATGGTGCCCTTGAGCCGGGCTGTTGGGCGGAAGAGGGCCCTGGAGATGCTTTTTACCGGCAGGTTTGTGAGCGCCCGCGAGGCCCTGGATTTCGGATTAATCAACCGGTTGGTTCCCCTTGAGAAGCTTGAAGAGGAAACCTGGAAACTGGCCCGTGACATTGCCCGATACAGTCTGGCCACCCTTGGTTTGGGGAAGCGTGGCTTCTACCGCCAGTGGGACATGGCGGAGGGCCAGGCCTATGAGTTCGCGAAGGAGTTGATCGCGGCCAATGCCTTGATGGAGGATGCAAAGGAGGGAATCAGCGCTTTTCTCGAGAAGCGGAAGCCCAGGTGGAAGGATGGGGAATAGAAAAGGGCCCCTTCACCAATGGGAATACTTATTCGGGGGAGCCTGCAATCGAAGGCCCCCCTGTTTATATCGATCAGAGAAGGAGAGGTAAAAAATGCCCGAACAATCAAGGATGGATCCCGAAATGCTTTCAATGGTTCTTGACACCTTGTCCAAACTGGAAAGGGAAAAACTCACGTTGGAGGCCAAGCTTGAGATGGACCGGAGCGGTGAATTCCCGGAAGAACTGGTCCGGTTCATGCTGGGACCCGACATGGCCCTGCACCTGATATTTATCCCGGAGGAGTACGGCGGACTGGGTGCCGGTGCCATGGACATCGCGGTCATTTCCGAAAAAATGGCCAGGATGGATATGGCGTTGGCCACGTCTTTTCTGGCTATCTGCCTGGGCATGGATCCCCTGAGGGTGGGAGCCACACCGGAGCAGAAGGAAAAATACATCAGAAAGATCGCCGAGGAAGGCCTTATTGTGGGATACGGAGTCACGGAACCTGAGGCCGGAAGCAATGTGCAGGCGTTGAAAACCAAAGCGGAGCGTGTGTTGGACGAGAACGGCGCCGTCAAGGGATACCGGCTGAACGGGCAAAAACAATTCATCACCAACGGCGGCGTGGCGCAACTTTTCACGATCCTGGCGGACGCCCCTGACGGGCCTTCCTTTTTCGTGGTCGAGGGGGGCACGGAGGGGCTGATCCCCGGAAAACACGAAGATAAACACGGTATCAGAGCCTCCAACACCTGTTCCTTGACGCTGGAGGACCTTTACGTCCCGGTGGAAAATCTGGTTGGAGGCGTAGAAGGGCAGGGTCTAAAGCAATCCAACCAGGTGTTCGGCTATACCCGGTTGATGGTGGCCACCTTTGGGCTTGGCGGCGGGGTTGCGGCCTTGGACAAGGTCATTGCTTATGCCAAGGAGAGGGTCCAGTTCGGGACGACCCTGGCGGAAAAACAGGGTTACACCCACAAGCTTGTGGTGCCGAACGCCGTGCGCCTGGAAGCAGCCAGGGCTTACATCGAGGAAGTCGCCTTCCGGCTGGACAGCGGGGAGGAGGATCTCCAGGTGGAGGGATCCATTGCCAAATATTTTGCCACCGAGGCGGGCGATCGGGCGGCCAACGACGCCATCCAGGCACTGGGAGGCTACGGCTACATCCGCGAGTACGAAGTAGAGAAGATCAAGAGGGATATCAAGATCACCACTATCTTCGAAGGGACGAGTGAGATCCAGCAGAACATCATCAGCATGTTCCGCATGCGGGAGACAGTTCGATCAAAGGGCGGCTATTATTCCGGCATGGCCGATGCCCTTGAGGACCTTCCCGAGGCCTGTGGTTCACGTCTGCTGGCGCAGGGCATCCGAGTTTTGAATGAGGCCATCAAGCTCGGGAGAAAGAACAAGCTGACAAGATCCCAGCACGTCCTATTTCTTTTGGCGGATATGATGACCTGGGTTGAGGTGGGTCAGGCCCTTTGCAAGAAGGCGGCTTCCTGTGGGGATAATGAACGGCGTCGGGATTTCATGATGGCCGTTTCCCGACTGTTTGCGACCGAGGCGGTGGAGAAGATCTACTTTAATGGGCTTAGGATCGCCCGGGGATGCGGCACCCTTCTGGAACCACTGGTTCAGAAACTGGAAGAGCTGGATCTTACGGGAGGAATCGCCGAATACCTGGAAGACATGAACCTGGTATCCAGGGAGTTGTTTGCGTAAGAGTGAGAGAGAACCGAGGGACGAGGAATCTGGATTTTCAGAATGCACGATTCGGGATGGTGCCGCGAAAGAGGATGTTTCGTATTGACTCCGGATCCATCGGCCATCCAGCGAGGCCTTGAAGGAGACTAATGGCCCAACGGCCAAGAGAAGGGATGTCGGAGAGAAAGAAGACTTTCTACCGCCGTTCGGGGCAACCCCCGCGAAGGAGGCGACCGTCGGGGCGGCGGAGAGGCTTTTGTGAAAATCCGAGAATCGATCCCCAATTGAAAAAGGCCTTTGACCGTATCGGGGTTCCGGAGGCCGAACCCTTCAAGCCTGATCCGTTCCAGGTGGAGGCCTTGGAGAAGATCAGGGATTATGACGTCCTGGTAAGTGCCCCGACCGGTTCCGGCAAGACCTGGATCGCCTCCCAGGCTATCTCTTCCTACCTGGCAGGGGGGAAGAAAAGCTGGTACGCCTCGCCCCTCAAGGCCCTGTCCAATTCCATCTACCGGCAGTTTCAGCAGGAATTCGGAAAGGAGCGGTGCGGCATTCTAACGGGTGACCGGAAGGAGAACCCGGAAGCCCCCATCATCGTCGGCACCACCGAGATCCTCAGAAACCAACTCTATGACGCCATGCAGGAGGGGACGAGCCTCCAGGCGGACCTGGTCATCCTTGATGAGGCCCATTACCTGAGTGATCCGGATAGGGGCGTGGTATGGGAGGAAGTTCTCATCTACCTTCCTGCCAGGGTCCGGCTCCTCCTCCTCTCAGCCACCCTCTCCAATGCGGAGGAGATCGCCGAGTGGCTTGAGGAGAACCGGGGTGTCAGGACCTGGGTGGTCCAATCCCATGAGCGACCCGTTCCCCTGGAAATGCTTTTTCTTTTCCCAGACGGGCTCCTGTCTCCTCTCGGAGGAAAGAGAGGGCTGGTGCCACGGGTCAAGAAATTCGTTTCCTCCGGGGCAGACCGTGGAAAGAGACGGCGCAGCCCAAGACTGAACTATGGGGAAATCCTTCGCTGCTTGAGGATTTTCGATCTGCTTCCGGCTATCTTTTTCCTCAAGTCCAGGGTGGACTGTGATCAGGCTCTTGCCACGTGTTCTCCCTCTGGCATATCCCTTGAAAAAAGGGAAAAGGTTCGAAGGGAAGTCAAGTCCTTTCTCCGAAAATATCCCCACCTTGAAGGCCACCGCCAGATAGGCCCACTCCTCGATTCGTTGGTGGGGGCCCACCATGCGGGCCAGCTTCCTTACTGGAAGGTCTTGATCGAAACCCTTATGAACAAGGGATACCTGGAGGCCATTTTTTCCACCTCCACAGTGGCGGCCGGAGTCAATTTTCCCGCAAGGACCGTTGTTCTCGTTCAGAGCGACCGTTTCAACGGGCGGGAGTTTTCCGACCTTACAGCCACGGATCTCCATCAGATGACGGGGCGGGCCGGTCGGAGGGGGAAGGACCAAATCGGATTTGCCTTGGTGATACCCGGGATACACCAGGATCCACAGCTCATTCAGGATCTGCGGGATTCTCCACCTGAACCCCTTAAAAGCCAAATCCACATAAATTTTTCCATGACACTGAATCTGCTTCTCTCCCACAGGCCGGAAGAGGTCAGAACACTTCTGGATCGAAGTTTCGCCCATTTCCAGGAAAAAAGGTCGGGGGGGCAGGTTTCCCGGAAATGGAAAGAGTTACTGGAAGACCTGAGGCGACTCCTTCCCCGGGCGGCCTGCGGCGGTGATCCATATGAGATCCGGGAATTCATCCAAAAGCGGGAGAGATGGCAGCGTGAGATCAGGAGGCTTGGCTCAAAAAGCCGGAAACGTGCACACCAAGAGGCCGTGAGGAAAGCCCTTGTCCCTGGCCGGCTTTTCATCCACAGAAACGGCCAAATCTTTGCAGCCCTTCGAATTTCCAGGATGAAGGAAAGAGACGTTTGCTTCGCAGTAAATGTCCGGGAGAGGTCCGTGGGCTCTTCCAGCAAGGCAAAACCGAAGATCAGAAGGATCGCCCTCGGAAAGGTAAAGGCCCTTTTGGATCATACGCTCGATCTATCCGGGACGGATTCCGCAGAAATGGCCCTTGAACTCGCCAGGGACCTGGATTTGATCGGACTTCAAGTACTCCCCACGAAATACACGGAGGAGGAAGGAAAAGACGACGCCCTCGGCCGGTTGATGGAGAAGGTTCGATCTCTCCCATGTCAGGATTGCACCCATACAAAGATCTGTCATTCCGGGAAGAACAAGGAACTGAAGAAACTGCTCAATAAATGGTATTCTCTCGGAGATGCAGTTGATGGGATAAGCGAAGGTCTATGGGCCAGCTTTAAGAGACATCTCCGCTTTTTAAAAGAGACAGGGTTTGTGGACAACGAAGATAGACTCACGCCCGACGGGATCTGGGCCTCCAAGCTGAGGCTGGATCAACCTCTTCTCATCGCCGAAGCCATCCGGAAAGGTGCCTTTGAAGGAGTTCCTCCAGAGATTCTGGCTGGATGTCTCGCACCTTTCGTATGGGACCGAGATCAGGAGATCGAACTAAAGGCAGAGGGCCCCTTCGAGTACAAAGCACTCCGAAAACATTTCTCAAATGTTTTAAAAGGCATTGAAGAAATTCGCAGGTTGAAGGCCGCCCGGGGTTTCGATTCTCCCCAGATTCTTTTCTGGCCCGCCGTCGCCGTCTACCTGTGGTCCAAGGGGGTTCCCTGGGAACCCCTCATCTCGTTCCTCCCTGTAGATGAAGGGGACATGGCCTCACTCATCATCCGAACCGCCGACCATCTCAGACAAGTGGCCAATCTAGAGGAAACTCATCCGGAACTGGCCCGAACGGCGAAGACCGCTATCGATCTTATCATTAGAGAGCCTGTATTTATTGAATGACGGCGCGAATCCGGAATTGTTCGTCGCCCACCTCGGGGGACAGAAGAAATCCCGGTCTTCAGATGAAAACTCGAGTTGGTTCCCTAATGTCATGGATTCCGCGTGAATGGGTAACGGGGGGCTTGGGCTAAAGTTATTTTATGGTAATCCGATCCTTGTTCTGTTCAAATATCTTCTGCCCTATCCCCGGGACCTTTACAATGTCTTCAGGAGAGGAGAAGGGCCCGTTTTCGGTCCGGAACTGTACAATCCTTTCAGCGTACTTCTCTCCGACACCTTTAAGAGCCGTGAGTTGTTCAACCGTGGCTGTGTTGATATTGATCTTTTCTCCTTCATCCGCTGAAACACATGGAACGATAGATATCATGAAGAAGACAACCGAAACGATAACCGCAAATCTTTTCAGCACTTTCAATGTTCTCCTCCTTTTCATCAAGCCCCCCTTCAAGTACCCAAGAAAGTGAGATATTTGCAAAACGCAGCAAGCATAATAAACTCTGACGAAATTTAAGCAGATCTATAAAAGGAAACCATTGCTGTCTAGAATAGAATTGTTTTGTTATTCATTGATAATAAAATCAGATGGATAGCCATACATAACGGTTTTTTCAAATTCAGGTTCTTTTGCAGGCCGGCAGAAAGCAGAGGCTGTGGATGTTTTCCTCGCTAACGTTCCCACCAGAAAGCCGGCGGGCAGGCGCTCCGCCGTCCATGGCTCCGCCCACTGCCTATTTCGGCCCTTCATCTGTCCTGATTCAGGGCCGAAATACGCCCGCTCCGGAGAAAATCCGAAGCCTCTGCTTGGAACGGCCCTATTTTGGACAATAGTGAAAGGAACCCGTAATTCAATAATTCCCGTTATTGCGGGATAGAAAAGTAAAAACCTAAATATTGCTCCATTGGATATGAAGCAGAGCTCATATCAAATCGCATGCCATAATGAAAAGCTTCGAATCGACAGCTTGATTCGATATTACTTGCGATGGGTATAAGTTGCTGTATTTGCAGAGTATTTGCAGAAATCAATTGCTTGTTTTTAGGGCTTTAAAAAAATGAAAACAGTATGTTTTTTAACCATCAAGAGAAAAGAACACAAGGAGCGAGTATCAGGATATGCACAGAAAATTGTGCATGATGTTTGAGGTTTCCTGCACAGACCGGTATGTTTTCTTCACCCGCTGCCGTTGTGGAAATTCAGGCCTCAGCTCTCCTCGAGTTGTGAGGGAATCCGTATTGACGATGGAAGGATTGACATGAGATGTCCGGGGGCCCCGGAGAAGAAGCCTGAGCATAAAAAACCCGGCCATCCGAGGGGAATGGCCGGGTGTGACTTTCGAAGAATTTTTTCTGATTTATTGTCCGGGAAGGAGTTTGGTCAGACCCTTGCGCATTGAAACGCTCTCAATGGGCTGGAGGTTGTTTCCATCCATGAGTACAGTCTCTCCTTCCGATAAGGCGTTCTCATTATCCTTTCTTTCGCTGGCGTGCCCCACGAAGATCGAGAGGGTATCAATGGCCGATTTCATTGCCTCGGCCTGGCCGTTGAGGTCGGCTGAAGCGGAAGCGGATTCCTCCGCGCTCGTGGAATTGTTTTCAGTAACCTTACCGATCTCAGCCATCGCCCCGTTCACCTGCTTGATACCTTGGGCCTGCTCGTGGCTGGCTGATGCGATTTCTTCCAAAAGACGGGTGACTTCCTGGACACTCAAGTTGACCTTTCTATACCTGTTGTCGGTTTCGTTTACGAGTTGAGAACCGTCTTTGATTTTCCGTATGATATGTTCCAGCAATTTCTGGGTATTTTTGGAGGCTTCCGCCGACCGGAGTGCCAGGTTGCGTACCTCGTCCGCTACAACCGCAAACCCGGCGCCCGCCTCTCCGGCCCTCGCCGCCTCAACTGCGGCATTGAGCGCCAGGAGGTTTGTTTGAAAGGCGATCTCGTCAATGGTTTTGATGATCTTGGCTACGTTATCGCTGGCCGTCGATATATCTTCCATGGACTTGATCAATTCCTTCATAGATGTATTGGCATCAGAAAGATAACCCAATCCCTCCGTCGAAAGGCGATTCGCCTTCTTGGAGTTTTCCGCATTTTGACTGGTCATGGAAGAAAGCTCTTCCAGAGAGGAAGAAGTTTCCTCTATAGAAGCCGCTTGGCGGGCCGCACCCTCGGCGAGCTTACCGCTGGAAGCGGATACCTGAGAGGCGGCCAGGGTAACCTTGGAGGCTGTTTCCGTAAGGAGTGAAATAGTTTTCAAGAGGGGTTTTGCAAGGGAGCCGGAAAAAAGATGAACGAATGGCAGGATGAAAAGGATGCATCCGAGATAGACGATACCGAGAAGCTTCATTATTTGTCTGTTGTTTTCCCTCAAGTAAGATTTGGACCGAAGCACAGTGACGGTGCCGGCCCTGCCTTTCTCACCGTAAAGCGGCAGGATCACCTGGAAAAAGTCCCCATCCTTTCCCAGGTTAATTTCGCTGAAACTGGCATCCTGTTCGGTGAGGGCCGGGCCGGAGGCCTTTTCGGGGAGGTTTTCGGCTTGAAGCTTCAGGTATGCTTTCCGGGTGCCGGCGATCAAATCTTTCTTGGAAAATAGGTTGACATCCATACCAGTCAGCTTCGCCATTCTGGAAGCGAACGGCCCGCCGAGCCTCATGTAAGCCGCTGCGAATCCCGCCTGTTTTTTCTCAAGGTTCCCTGTTTTCTCGTTGAAATAGTTGCCCAATATCGGGGAATAGGCGACCAGACAGATTTGCTGGTCGATTTCTTGAAAGGTGACTATTTCTTTGGTCGGAATGACTCCACTGAATTTAAACCCCACAGAGACACCCTGAGGGAGGCTCTCCTTCATCTCAAGAGACTCCAAGGACAATTTTTCCCCCCTTTTCAGGGTTGTAAAATGAAAAGAGGCCTTTGGAGAATGGGAAGCATAGGAGACAAGGATTCCGTCTTTCCCTGTTTCATTGTAAAGGGCGATGAGGTCGCCTTCCACGTCGTAAACGGCCACTCGCCATAGGTTGGAGGTAAGGCCGATCTGGAAGAGGGTATTGCAGATTTCCTTGTTGGTATTTTCGGTAATGGTGCTGACATCATTTCCTTTCTTGAACTCAAGGAGAAATTTAACCTTCCCCCCAATCTTGTTCACCGTTGCGGCCTGTCTTGTATTTATTAAAAGTTTTTGCTGTTTGGTTTTCAGGTCGTCCCGAACGATATTGAGGGCATTGGCAAGCTGTTCCTGGGTGGACTTGAGGTTTTGGCGGGTGATGATGGTCGTGACCACGATCCCTGATATAATCATAACGAGGATCACGGTGACCAGCGACCCGAGGGTCAGCTTGCTCTTCAATCCCAATCGTCTCATCTTCCTGTCCTCCTTGCGGTCTGAATGGTCGCCATTGCCCGGACACCGAGGTTTGTTTCCGTAAATGGCCGCAGGATACCTATTGGTTTTTCATTCACATGCCATTGCGGGGGAATGTTCGATTCACACCGGATCCATCTCATTCGTTTCAGGTCCTGTGACCCCTGAAAAGGGGAGCGTTAGAAACGATGCCGGGAGCCTTTCTCACTTGCGTTCAAATACCTTTGACATGGAGAATAGCAAGAACCGTGCCTGCTAAAAGGGGTCCCTCCTTCCCCTTCTCCTCTCTTGTTTATGGATTGTGTCAGATAATCCTGAAGAGCTGAGATGGTTTCGTGCTGACAAATTTTTGACGGGATTACGCTGGCTTTTCGACAAAACAGGGGAAGTGTGAGGGGCAGGGCGATCGAGATTGTTGCGGGTCCCATACATGGAGCCCCACGGGCAGGCCCGTGGTCTTCTGCTAAGGCGGATAAAGCGATGCTCAACTAGTGCCCATCCATAAATGGCCCTTTTGCCCAATCTTTGCGTCAGGCTCAGATTTTAATCCTCGAAATACTTCGATGTATTCCTGTGGTTAAAATCTTCGCCTTCCTTGACCTTGAACAAAATTGCCTATTTATGGATGGGCACCAACTAGAAAACGGTCGATTCCTACAATCTCTGCGCCCGCCTGTGGTCGCCCTGTAGGACGCTATGCACGAGTTGAATGAATATGGGGTTGTCCGTCTATTTTTTGTGGAAAACCTCAGTTTATCCAGAAAGATTTTTCTTGACATAAGTTTTATTGATCGATTATGAAATAAAACGAAAAAATTATTACAATCCCGGATAAAAAACTCTCACATGCCTGAAGAATAGTATAGGCAGCTTGAAAATTCCCGGACAGGCTGACTTCATCCGAAGTAAAAAAACCGTCCTCGCCTTGAAACCTGATAACGTTGTTCTGGACAAAGGTTGGTGGACCACAACAAATATATTCCAATTACTGACGTCCATTGGTGTTAAGACTTCAAAAACTCGAAGGACTAAGGTGAATCCGGAATCGCATCCATTTTCAAGGGTTCCGGTGAGTAAACCCGGCAAAACCTTGGGTTCTTCGTACCGAATATCATGCCCTGCCTATTAAGGGAAAAACCGAATTTAGCGTTTCAGTCGGAAAATGACGGGCTGTATGGATGCCTGTGGTTATGATGCCCATGCCACCATCTTCTCAGATGCCTTCTCGCCAGGATAGCTGTTGTATCTCCAGGCGGGAGTTTTATGGGGCTGAATATAGATTTCTGGGGGCGTAACTAATTGAAATTCAAATATGTAATACTCAAAAACGAATTTTTGGACGGCATGGATCAATACTGATTCGTGGGTCCATTGTCTGGGGGGGTGGGAGAAAAATATCACCACAACATAACCTGGGAGCAGAAGGTAAGGTTTTGCGTGCCGACGGGAAAAAACACCCGGTAACGTGCTTTTCCCGGGGCGTCGCAATCCAAGAATCCTTTAGCAAAGGAGAAGAATGAGATGAACCGTAGAAAAAATCGTAGGGTACAGTGGCTGATCGCTTTGCTGGCCTCTGCAATGATGGTTTTTGCTTTTACATTCAGTGCAGTCGCTGGTTCCAAAGACACCTTTACATGGGCATCCATCGGCACTGTAGGTACCATTGACCCGGCAAAGGCCTATGATGATGCCAGTATGGAAACTATCTGGAATGTGTATGAAACTTTGATCTGGTATGACGGGGCCAATAGTGAAAAATTCATCCCGGTCCTGGCGACCAAGGTACCGACCGTGGAAAACGGTGGGATTACAGACGGAGGAAAAACCATTATATTCAATATCCGCAAGGGGGTGAAGTTCCACAATGGTGATATCTTGACTCCCGAAGATGTGGAATATTCCCTGGAAAGGGCGATGATCTGTGACCCGGACGGCGGCCCCATGTGGATGCTCCTTGAAGCATTGGTCGGAACGGGGAGTACCCGCGGTTCTGATGGGAAACTGAAACCCGGTATCGTGGATAAAATCAAGAAGGCTGTGGAAGTAGAAGGAGATAATGTGGTCATCCGCATGCCTGCCCCGTATCCACCGATCATGAGTATCTTTGTCAGCTCATTGTGTTCAATCATTGACAAGAAATGGGCGATTAAAAACGGGTGTTGGGACGGGAATTATGCCCATGCGGCAAAATTCAACGGTCCTGAAAGCGGTAAAGAACCCCTGGCCAAAATCGAGAACGGGACGGGTCCATACACCATTAAGGAATGGGTTCCTTCGGATCGCATCGTGTATGAGCGATTTGACGGATACTGGGGAAAGAAACCGCCCATCAAGACAGGTATTCGAAAATATGTCCCGGAATGGAGCACACGGATGCTTATGATGCAGAGTGGGGACCTTTCGGTGTTGCGCGTTCCGGCATCTCACCTGCCTGAAGTCCAGGAAATGAAGAATGTCCGGTTGGTTGAAACTCCCAGCCTGTTTGTGACAACCGCCTTTTTTTGTCAGCACATCGAAACGGCCGGAAATCCGAATATCGGGAGCGGCAAGCTTGACGGAAACGGTATTCCACCGGATTTCTTTTCAGACATCAACGTGAGAAAGGCGTTTCAGCATTGTTTTGATGCCAAACTGTATAAAAAAGAAGTGACCAATGGAAAAGGTGAAATCCTGACAGCTCCCTTGCCCAAAGGACTTCCGTTCCAGAAAGATGTTAAGGGATATGAATTTAATCTGAAAAAAGCGGCGGAATACATGAAAAAGGCCTGGGGCGGAAAGGTGTGGGAGAAGGGTTTCAAAATGACCATCCTTTATAATACTGGAAATGATATGCGTCAGGCGGCCGCCAATATGATCGCTGAAAATGTGATGAAACTGAATCCCAAATTCAAAATCGAAGTGTCCCATGTGGAATGGAAAGATTACTGGGTTAGATATCGGCAACACATTTACCCGATATTCATCATCGGTTGGTTTGCCGATTTTGCCGACCCCCATAACTTCCTCTACACTTTCATGAGTTCGAATGGCGCTTATGGAAAACACATGATGTTTAGGAATGAAGAAATAGACAGATTGTGTGATGCAGGGATTAAGGAATCACGGGTTTCCGAACGGAAGAAAATATATGAGAAGCTGCAGGAACTATGGGTAAAATATGCATTGGGGATAAATGTGATTCAGCCGGTTACGATCCGTGCTTATCCGAACAATGTCAAGACAAAGCCCATCAATTCACTGCTTGCAAGTATCGTCCTGATCAAAGACCATGAAATTAAGTAGTACCTGTCCGAAATGGATCATGGACACCATGTAACAATAGAGAAATAATGAAGCAACACAGCCGGTGGTAATCGGGAATTTGATTTCCCGATTACCACCGGGCAGTTTAAGCGATTTGGATCAAATTTTGGATTTGCAAAAACCTTGGTAATGCGAGTGTAAACCGATTGCCGGTAAGTCTATGGGTGTACGTTGGCCACTTATATTGTCAGACGATTAATGTTGATGGTAGCCGTCGTATTCGGCGCAACGCTTCTGCTTTTCGGCCTGTTGATGACATTCAGCCCGGAGCGAAGGGCGGCCGTCTATATCAACTCTCCACAACAGGCAAAGGACCTTCCCAAAATAGTAAAGCTGTATGGGCTGGATGATCCCTTTTATAAACAATACGTTCGATGGTTGAAAAAAGTTGCAGTCGGAGACTTCGGATATTCAACCACGGCGGCCGATATGTTCTGGCCGGCCTTCTGGCGATACCTTCCGATATCTCTGGAGTTGAATATATATGTAATTCCCATTGTCATTATGCTTGGCATATGGCTGGGCACAGTATCCGGCATACATAACGACACGTGGATTGATCATGCTACCCGGTTCGGTGCGATTACGTTCTGGTCATTACCTACCTTTTTATTCGCCCTGATCCTGCTGATGCTGTTCTATGGATATTTTCATTGGTTTCCTCCGGGCGTGCTCAGCGATGAATTGCGGAATTTTATTATAGATAATCCGGGCAAATTTATCCGTTACACCAAAATGTATACAATTGACGGGATACTGAACGGACGCCTGGATATTACACTCGATGCCCTGAACCACTTGATCCTCCCCGT
>JAFDEE010000024.1 GCA_019310525.1 Deltaproteobacteria bacterium
AAATCTTAAATGAGACCAGGGCTATGGATAGAATGAATCGCCAACCTATCCACTGGGCAAAGGATAATTATCCCCATTCACCTAATGCAAAAACTTAACCGGACATTACTGAATGTAAGACATTTAATAGAATAAAAAAGGGACCGAGACTCTCTTTGTCACAAAAGAGGCTCACCGATCCCTTTGAGTGGCAGACTGGAGGATTGCAGAGAAGAATGAGGCGGATTCGAGGAGTTCCCTGAGAACCGGGAGGATTCCCCCCTGCGCCGGATCGATTTCGATCTCGTCCCCCTCATCGAAAATATGATTTACACCCGGGGCCAGGATGGGTTAGAGGCCAGGGCGATACAGTTGCGAAAATAGATCCTTGCCATGGATTCGCAGAGCACGTAACGGATGCCCGGTTCTTTGAGCACCGCCGTGGCCTGTTCTCTGCTGGAACCGCAGCCGAAATTATCCCCGGCAACGATGACATCCCCCTCCTTTACGGTCCTTTTTACCGGTCGGAAGGGACGTTTCGAATCTGACAAGGACCTAAACTGAGCGTTTCAAAATTTTGAAACCCTTCGGGATTTCCGATTTTACCGGATCTGCTGCGTTGCGCTTCGGATTCCGTCATTGCGGCGTACTGATATGTACGGCTCATTCCTGAATCCTCGCGCGCCGCTCAATTTAGGTTGTGCTAACTTACCCGGAGACTGGGTCTTGTATGCTGCTTCTGTTCGTCGGCTCATAGCTTTGCACTCAGACTTCCTTCAGACACCGTCTCACGGCGACGCCCTTGTCTTCGGCTAGTATTTTGGTTTGTATATTCACTATATTAACCGGATTCACATACAGGGGACTTTCACCCCATAAGTTCACGCCCATGCCGGGCGTACACAATGCCGTCAAGGTACACATAGGGAAAGTCGCCCTTGATCGGCCGATTGCGCCACTGCTCAATGCGTTGGTAAATCTTCTTGTTCAGATTGCTGACGGTCCCGGGACTGACCCGGGTTCCCCACAGGGCCTGGGTGATGTCCTCAACGCGCCGGACCGAAACCCCGGCCAGGTACATCTCGATCAGCGCCTCTTCCACCGACGACTCACGGCGCTTGTATCGCTCGATAATGGCCGTCTCGAATTTTTGCTGTCGCAGCTTGGGCACGTTCAGCGTCACCTCGCCGGCCTTGCTCTGAAGCCTTCGCTGGTAGTGCCCGGCTCGCGTGTCGCGGCGGGATTCGGTCCGTTCGTAACGAGCAGCGTTGCAGAGTTGGTCAGCTTCCGCGTCCAGAAGCTTGTTGAGCGTTTCTTCAACCGTTCCCCGGACCATCTCCCCAAGATGCTGCTGGATCTGCTCTTCATCGATCTGGATGACTTTGCTGAGCTTCTTCGGCACACTGTCTGACATGGTGGCCTCCTTCCCTGGTTAAACGGTTTGTGACTCAGCTGCCATTTAACCATATCGAGGCCACCGCCTCAAAATGTGCGAAAAATTTTATACGTTATCTTTTTGTGACCGAGAGCATGGTTTACAGGACAGCAGGACTTCTGGATATGAAAAGTAGGGAGGCCGGAGGGAGGCGGGAGAGGGCCTACTGGGTCCCGATAAAGAAGGGTCTGAACTGGTCTTCGCTCCAGGCCAAGGCCCGGTCGATCTCGGCGAGGAGCCTTTCCCTGTCCCGGGGGATCTCCCCATCGAGATTGATGTAGTTGGTGTAGTGATCGCTTGTGAGTCTGCAACGGCAAGAGAGCCTCTCCAGGAGGTCACGGGTCTCTTCCAGCACCTGGTGGGGAGAGAGGAGACGAAATCGCCCTTTCCTGATCTGGTGCAAGAGCAGCGTGTTGATCTTCGGGACCAGGGTCCGGAGCCTCACGAAGTCAGGGCCGATGGCGTTCAGGGCCTCGGCTGTGGCCTTTGCGTGTTCCCGGGTCCGCTCCACGCCGCCCAGTCCCAGGATCACGTATTCGCTCAGTTCCATTCCCGCTTCCTTGACCCGGCGGCCGGCCAGGATCTGTTCCGCCCGGTCCGTCCCCTTCTTGACCCTCCTCAACACCTCGTCGTCCCCGCTTTCCAGCCCCACGTGAATCCGGGTGAGACCGGCCTCCCGGAGCATTTCGAGCTCCCCGGGGCCTTTCATGGCTATGTACCTGGAAGAACCGTAAACGGTGATCCTCTCGAGAAAAGGGAACTGCTTCCTGGCGAACCGGCAGATCCGGGCGAGATCCCGGGAAGGCATGGCTATGGTGTTGCCCGCGGGGAAAAAGAGGGTGCGAACCTGCTCCCCGTAAATCTCCCGGGCCTCCCGGAGGTCCTCGCAGATATCCTCCACGGGCCGGATCCTGAAGGGCGGGCCCTTCTTGTAGATCATGCAGAAGGTACATTTGTTGTGGGGGCACCCCACCGTGGCCTGTATGAGCAGGCTGTCGGCCTCGCTCGGGGGCCTGTAGATAGGGCCTTCATATCTCATGATCCTTCCCGTTCTCTTCCCGGGTGGGTTTACTTCCGAATTTCAAGGATTCCTGCCGTGGCCGCCAGGTACGGTCTTCTGAAAGGATATGAAGGACTTCCCAGCCTCTCTCTTCGAGGCTTCGGGCAATCTGGAGCCGGTGGCATTTCCAGGGCAGTCTCTCGGCGCAAACCAGGGTCGTCACCGAAGTTACGGCCGTCCTTTCAACCATCTCCAGGCCCTGTAGATAGGATAGCTTCGTCATGTAAGCCCGATAGCCCTCTTCCCGGAATCCCCCGAGGGCCTCACCGAGCCACCGGTAACCGAATCCCTCTGCCCGGAGAGCCTGTTCCAGGGATGTGCGGTCGAACCATGGATAGCGCTTGCTGGAAGGAAACCTCCTGACATCAATAAGCTCGGCAATGTGAAAGACCCTCAGCAACCCGAGGAATTCCTCCAAAGTCCGATCGCTGGTTCCGATTGTATAAATAATTCTGGGGGTCTCCATGAACCTTGCCCGGCATCCACTCCGCCGCTCATCATAGTCTTTTCAGTAACTGGTTCGCGGCCGTCAGCATCGGGTCCCAGACGGGGCTGAAGGGA
The DNA here is from genome assembly GCA_019310525.1 of Deltaproteobacteria bacterium. Taxonomy (NCBI): domain Bacteria; kingdom Pseudomonadati; phylum Myxococcota; class Myxococcia; species Deltaproteobacteria bacterium. The sequence continues at coordinate 3,036 of JAFDEE010000024.1, forward strand.
GGAGCATAGGCGAGGTCGCACTGGCTGAACTCCTCAACGGTCATTCCCTTGTGAAGGGCCACCGCGGGTGCGTTGATGCGATGGGCTGCCCCTTCACGGCCTACCATCTGAACTCCCAGGAGGCGGCCCGTCTTCCCGTCTCCCACCATCTGTACGCCGAGAGGCGTGTTTCCGGGATGGGCATGGGCCCTGGAACGGGCGGTAATCACGATCTCAACAGGATCGAAGCCCGCTTTTGCGGCCTCCGCCACGCTGAGGCCAGTCCGAGCCACCTGGAGGCCGAAGACCTTGAAAACTGCCGTTCCCACTACACCCTGGAGCTTGACGTCCTTGCCCGCGACGTTGTCAGCCACGGCCCACCCCGCCCTATTGGCCCGAAGTGCCAGGGGAATCCACACCCTCTCTCCCGTCACGACGTGAAAGGCATCGGCGCAGTCCCCTGCCGCATAAATATCCTCGTTGGAAGTCCGAAGCGACCGATCAACGGCAATGGACCGGTGGGGACCGAGTTTGAGGCCCGCCTCTTCCGCCAGTCCGCTGTTGGGCTTCACCCCCACGGCCACGAGCACCATCTGGCCTTCCAATTCGAGGTCCGGGCAGAGGACTTTGAGTCCCGAAGCGGTTTTTTCTATCTGCAGAATCTCGTGTCCCGCGTGGATCCCCGCACCGTTGGCCTCCACTTCCTCTTTCACCGTCTCCGCCAACTTTCGGTTCATCCAGGGGAGGAAGACAGGCCGGGGTTTTACCATGTCGACCTCGATCCCGTTGGCCCTCAGAGACTCGCACATTTCAAGAGCGATATACCCCATGCCGATGATGACCGCCCTTTTCACCTCCTGCTCCCTGATGTATCCCTTGATCCGCCTCCCGTGCTCCAGACTCTTGAGGGTGAAAACACCTGGGGAATCGAACCCGGGCCGATCCGGAAGGATCGGGGAGGCCCCGGTGGCGATCAGGAGCTTGTCATAGCGAAGTTCCAGCTCCTGTCCCTCCGCCCCCACGCAGGCCACGGTCTTGCCGGCGGGGTCCAGGGCCACCGCCCTGTGCCCCGTCCTCAGGTCGATGCCCTGCTTTTCACGGAACACCCGGGCCTGGCGCACCACGAGGTCATCGATTTCCCGGCCGGGATCTGCGATATTGTACGGCATTCCGCAGGCGCTGTAAGACACGTCCATGGTCTGCTCCAGAACCGTAACCTCCATTTCGGGCCGATTTCGCTTGGCACGGCTCGCTGCGCTCATGCCGGCCGCATCTCCTCCGATGATCAGGAATTTCATGAAAGTCCCTCCCTTGATAAATCCATGAATAATTGCAACCGCCGGGAACCCGGTCCCCGGGGATAGAAGTCACCGGCGGCGGATCCTTTCTCAGGCCTTGAGCCTGTAAGCGGAAAAAAGATCCTCCGTCCCGGCCCATTCTGTCGGTTTCCCATGGAAAAAGCAATACTTTTGCTTGAGTTCACCATGCCCTTTCGGGTATTTATCTGGAGACTCCAAAGTCTTGACCCTATAGAATATATCTCTTACGGAGGTTATCATGGCGGATTCAAAGCTGGACCTTTCGGGGAAGACCGTATTGATCACCGGCGGGAGCCGCGGCCTGGGGAAAGCCATCGCCCTGGCGATGGCCGGGCAGGGAGCGAAGATTGCCGTTTGCGGAAGAAAGCAGGAAGCCCTGGACGAGGCCCTGAAGGAATTCGAGGAGGCGGGGTTCGACGCCATGGGATACCGGGCAGATGTGGGAAAATCGGACCAGGTGAAGGCCCTTTTCGAGGCCGTGATCGACCGTTGCGGGGGGTTGGACATCCTCGTGAACAATGTCGGCACTAATGTCTTCACTCCCTCCGTGGCGGAGGCCGAAGAAGGGCTCTGGGACAAGATGATGCAGACCACCCTCAAGAGCGCCTTCCTCACCAGCGCCCGGGCCGCCGGAATCATGAAGGAGAGGGGAGGAGGCAAGATCATCAATATCAGCTCCATCGCGGCGCGCAAAGCCGCCCCCGGGATGGGCCTTTACTGCATTGCCAAGGCCGGGCTCGAGATGCTCACCCGGGTGCTGGCCGCTGAGCTTGCCCGGGACGGCATCCGGGTCAACGCCGTGGCCCCTGGAATGGTCAGGACCCAGTTCAGCCGCCCTCTCTGGAGCAACGAGGCCATGCTGAAGGAGTACCTGAAGGGCGTTCCCTTGGGCCGGATTGCGGAAACGGAGGACGTCGTGGGTGCGGTCCTGTTCCTGGCCTCCCCCCTCTCGGACTATATAACAGGCGAAATCATCACGGTTGACGGCGGAAGCTCGGCCTGAGGGTCAGCCCGGAAGCCGCCCCACCCACGCGGTGGTGGAGGGCGATGAAGATGCAGGAGAAGCCTCATTTTGGAGCGTTTCATGGCTGAAGAGAATCGATTTTTGAGAAACATCGGGATCAGCGCCCACATCGATTCGGGGAAGACCACCCTGACCGAAAGGATCCTCTATTACACCAAAAGGATCCACGCTGTGCATGAGGTCAGGGGAAAAGACGGGGTAGGCGCTACCATGGATTCCATGGAACTGGAAAGAGAGCGGGGGATCACCATCTCCTCCGCCGCCACCTACTGCGAGTGGAAAGGGCACCGCATCAACATCATCGACACGCCGGGCCACGTGGACTTCACCATCGAGGTGGAACGCGCCCTCAGGGTCCTGGACGGGTCCATCCTGGTCCTTTGCGCCGTGGGCGGCGTCCAGTCCCAGTCCATCACCGTGGACAGGCAGATGAACCGTTACGGGGTCCCCCGCCTGGCCTTCATAAATAAGTGCGATCGTTCGGGGGCTGATCCCGTCCGGGTCCTCCGGCAGCTCAGGGAAAAGCTGAACCAGAATGCCGTGCTCATGGAGATCCCTATCGGCCTGGAGGGAAAATTCAGGGGGGTCGTGGACCTCGTCTCCATGAAGGCCTATACCTTCGAGGGGCCCTTCGGAGAAGAGGTCGTGCAGGGAGAGATTCCCTCACGGCTCCTGGATGAGGCGAGGGCGGCAAGGGAGGAACTGCTCGATGCCGCCTCCCTGTTCTCCGACGAACTCATGGAGGCCGTTCTTGAGGACCGAGTCACGGAGGCGCTCGTACACGAGGCGGTCAGGAAAGGGACCATAGCAAGGAAACTGACACCCGTTTTTCTGGGTTCCGCTTACAAGAACATCGGGGTCCAGCCCCTCCTGGACGGCGTCGCCAGGTATCTCCCCTCCCCTTCCGAGGTCGAAAACACGGCCCTGGACCTTGACAATGGCGAGAAAGAGGTATCCCTTTCCTCGGATCCCCGGGATCCCTTCCTGGGGTTGGCCTTCAAGCTGGAGATCACCCCTTACGGCCAACTCACCTATCTCAGGATCTACCAGGGACGAATCGCCAAGGGCAGCGACCTCGTGAACACTCGGAACCGTAAGAGGATCAAGGTCGGCAGGCTCGTCCGTATGCATGCGGACAAGATGGAAGACATCGAGAGCGCGGAGGCCGGAGACATCGTGGCCCTCTTCGGGGTGGACTGCTATTCCGGGGACACTTTCACGGATGGGCGACTGAACTATTCCATGAGTTCCATGTTCGTGCCGGAACCAGTGATCTCCCTCTCGGTGACCCCCAAGGACGGAAAGGCCAGTGACCGGATGGCTAAGGCCATCCACAGGTTTTCAAAGGAGGACCCCACCTTCCGGTCTTACGTGAACCCGGAATCCGGTGAGACCATCATCTCCGGCATGGGTGAACTCCACCTGGAGGTCTACGTTGAGCGCATGCGGCGGGAATTCCAGGCGGAGGTGGAGACCGGTATCCCCCAGGTGGCTTACCGGGAGGCCATATCCCAGAGGGCCGAGTTCAATTATACCCACAAAAAACAAACAGGGGGGGCGGGGCAATTCGGCCGTGTGGCCGGGTTCATGGAACCCTCCCCTGATGGAACCTATGAGTTCGTCAACCAGGTCAAGGGAGGGGTGATTCCCTCCGAATTCATCCCAGCGGTGGACAAGGGGTTTCAGTCCTGTCTCAAAAAAGGCCTTCTCATGGAATTCCCCGTGCTCGGCATGAAAGTGACCGTCAACGACGGGCAACATCACCCCGTGGATTCCTCCGAAAGGGCCTTCGCGGCGGCGGCGGTAGGGGCCTTCAGGCAGGCCTACCCTAAGGCTAAACCCATCATCCTGGAACCCGTGATGAAGATCTCCATAGAGTGTCCTTCCGAGTACCAGGGCCCTGCCATGGCCTCGCTCAACCAGCGGAGGGGGTTGATCACGAGTTCCACGGAGGACGGGACCTTCACCACCATTGAGGCCGAGGTGCCCCTTGCCGAGATGTTCGGCTACGCCACGGTTCTCCGTTCCTTGACAAAGGGGAAGGGGGAATTCACCATGGAGTTTTCCCGTTACGCAAAGGTCCCCGAATCCGTGGCGGAAAGGCTGAAGGCAGAGGTGCAGGCCAGGAAAAGGAGGGGGAAAAAATGATCAAGGATTTCATCAAGCACAGTCCGCTGAAGATCCTTGAAAAATCGGCCCAGAAGGGCCTTGGAAGAGGGAACCTCGGGGTTCTCCTGGCCCGGGCCGGGGTCGGGAAAACGGCCTGCCTGATCCATATCGCCCTGGACCGGATCTTTCAGGGAAACAGGCTGGTTCACATCTCCCTCGAGGACGTCCCTGAGAAAATCACCTCTTACTACGGTGTTATCTTCAATGAGCTGGTAAAAGCCCTTGAAATGGAAGACGAACAGGACCTCCGAATGATTCTGGAACGCAACCGTATGATCCTCGCCTACGTCAACCGGAGCTTCGACCTGCTCCGTCTTCGCGCGGGTCTGGACAACCTGGCGGATAAAATCGATTTTCCCCCGGACACCTTGATCGTGGACGGCCTCGACTTTCCTTCCACGGGGAGGGAGGTCTTCGAAGGGTTCAAGGCCCTGGCAGAGGATTACGGGGTGGAGGTCTGGTTTTCAGCCCTATCCCACAGGCATATCGGGCATGTCAACGAGCGGGGTGTACCTTATCCTTGTAATCACCTGGATGATCTCTTCCATATCATCCTTCATCTCGAGCCGACCCCCATGGGCCTCTTCCTGAATCTCCTGAAGGACCACGAAGGGCCGGTAAGAAAGCAAAGCCGTATACGGCTGGACCCCAGCACCTTCTTAAGCATGGAGGAATGAGAGGGGCTCCTTCCGCTCCTAGGCATCAACGTTTGCCCGTCCGCCTTCCGCATCGAGGAAGGGGATGAAAAAGATGAGGAGCATGCCCGGCACGGAAGCCACGAAGCTGATCCCGAAAAAATATCCATAGCCCAGCCACCCCGCCAGGAAACCACTCACCACCCCTGAAAGTACCCCGCTGATGTTCATGAGTCCCGTTCCGATGGCAAAGTGGGCTGCCTTGAATTCGCTGAGGCAGGTGCGCATGAGATAGGTCGCCAAAACGGAGGTTCCGAGTCCGCCTGCGAACTGGTCGAAGGCATGGACGACCGCGACCAAAAACAGGTTGAAATTCCCGATGAAAAGGACATGTTCGGCCCCCGTATTGATCCGCACGTAAGGGGCCAGATAAAGGGCGAGACCCATGTAGACCAGGTTGGTCAGGTTCTGGGCCAGAAGAAAAGGCCACAGGGTCTTCCTGAGGCTGTAGCGGGAGATCATCCACCCCCCGATCATGGCCCCCAGGATGGAAAAGGGCAGGCCGATGCCCCCGGAGATCCATCCATAATGGACCTTGATTCCCAGGTCCACCATGAAGGGTGAGGCCATCGAAGCAAGCATGGACTCCCCGGTTCGCATGAGGATGATGAAAGCGAGGGCCGCCCCCATCTTCTCCCGGTCCATGTAAGCCAGAAACGCCCTGGAATAAAAAGAATCACGGTCCCTCAGGAACAATCCCTTGATCCGTTCCTTGAAAAGGGTCAGAAGGATGAGGGCGAGCAGGAGGCCGATGCCGACCCATCCTGCGAAACGGATCTTTTTCAGAACCGGAAAGGCCGATTTAAGGCTCCCGTACCAGGGAAGGGAGAAGACCCACCAACCCGCCGTCGTGAGGGCGGCCAAGGCCAAGAGAGTCAGGACGGGCCGCACGCGCAGGAAGCCCTTGATCAGCTCACCAAAAGGGGCCTTTTCCGTCTCGACCCGTGGCAGAAACAGGATGTGGTAGGTGAAAAGGAGTGCCAGCAGGAGACCTGCGCAAAGGAAGCCGGTGGTCCAATCGATCCGGGCCCCGATGGTTATGATCACACCTGTCCCCGTCATCATGGCGATCCGGTAAGCCATGACACGGTATCCCACGAACTTGGCCTGCCCTTTCCGGTCGAGGGCCTCCATGTAATAGCCGTCGATCGCGATGTCATGGGTAGCGGCCACGAATGCTCCAACAAAAAAAAGGCCGGCGATCAGGCTCACCCCTGCAGGGGCGCCGGCGAAAAAGGCCGCCAGAATCACCATGGCGACCAGGAGGGCCTGCATGATGAGCATCCAGCGCCGCTTGGTGGCGTAACGATCGACCTGGGGACCCCAGAGAAATTTAAGGACCCAGGGCAGTCCGAAAAGGGAGGTCAGGCCGATGGCCTCGAGGCTCACTCGCATGTCCCTGAAAAAAACGGAAGAGATGATGCGGATGACGGTATAGGGAAAGCCCTCGGCGAAATAGGTCGTAAAGGCCCAGACATAGGGGGTTTGGAAGAATCGCCGCCCCTCTTTCCCGGAAGGATCACCCTTTCCCGAGGGAGGGACCGATGAAGGCGTTGCCATAGTGTTCGTCTCCTTTTTGTCCGGAAGGGGCTCCTGCTTCCCGGCAGGCTCCCAATATACATCATTACCCCTTCCCTGTTCAACCCATCCTCCGGGAGCGAAATCCCCCGATCCCCCTGCCCCCGGAGGAGGTCGGTTTACGGATTCTTTCACCCCTTGCGGCAGTAAAGTACAACTGCGCGGTCTATGCCTTGCATCTTTTCGGCAAACTCGAGGATTGCAAGATGCGGGTTCAAGAATGCATCCATTCATGCCGATTGATTTGAAGTCTCCATTCTGGTATGTGTGAAATTGCATGCTGCTGAAAGGCATTCCGGAAAGAGGCCTGTTCTTCCATCATCTTGAAAGGTATGCCCGGGAACGGGGAAAGGAAAGTAAAGATTGCCATGAAAATAGGGCGAAACGATCCCTGCCCTTGCGGCAGCGGGCTCAAATACAAGAAGTGCTGCATGGAGAAGGACGCGAAGAGAAACCAAAATCTCAAGGAGGCCTATTTTCGCAAGTACAGTATCCGCCTCAAGGAACCCAGAGAGGTGGAAGGGATCCGGCGGGCGGGGAAGCTCGCCCTTGACACCCTGGACCTTGTGGAAAAACATCTATGTTCGGGCATGACCACCGACGACATCAATACCCTTGTTCACGAGTTCACCGTCCGGAACGGGGCGGTGCCCGCCCCTCTTAATTACCGCGGCTATCCCAAAAGCGTCTGCGTTTCGGTCAACGAGGTCATCTGCCACGGTATCCCGGGGGAAAGGGTCCTTAGGGACGGAGATATCGTGAACGTGGACGTAACCCCCATCCTGAACGGCTATTACGCCGATGTGAGCAAGACATTTTTTGTGGGAAGACCGAGCAGGGACGCATTTAAGATCGTGAGTGTGGCAAGGGCCTGCCTCAAGGCCGGTATGGCGATGGTGAAACCCGGGAACCGGGTGGGAGACATCGGCTGGGCCATCCAGCGCTACGCCGAACGCCATGGGTGCTCGGTTGTCAGGGAATTCGTGGGTCACGGCGTGGGGATCGAGTTTCACGAGGCACCCCAGATCCCCCATTACGGGCAAAAGGGAAAGGGGCTCCTGCTGGTTCCGGGCATGGTCTTCACCATCGAACCCATGATAAACTTAGGCGGGAAAGAGCTTCATATCCTATCGGACAACTGGACGGCCGTGACCGACGATGGGTCCCTGTCGGCCCAGTTCGAACAGACCATCCTCGTCACCGAAAACGGTTACGAAAGCCTGACCCCCTATGATCTGGACGCCCCTCTTCTGGAAGAAGGGACCGTCTCCTGAGCTTTCCCCGTCACCGGAGATTCCCCATCCAAACCCTGATTTCCTACCGGGGAAGGCGAGTCCTTTTCCACTTAACCGAGAGATCCGCCGACCATGGAGCAGCCCTTTCAGCGTATCCTTGAACGGGCCCGGGAACTGGGTTTCATTGCCGCCGGGTTCACCAGGCCGGGCAGACCCTTGTTTTTCAAGGAGTTCAAGGCCTGGCTCCGGGCCGGAATGCAGGGTGGGATGAGCTGGCTTGAAAATCGCCTGTACCTGCGGGAAGATCCTTCCCGGCTCCTCGAAGGGTGCAGGACCATCATCTGCCTCGCCTTTCCCTACCCTTCCAAGGCACCCTCCACGCCCGAGGGCTACACGGTCTCCAGATATGCCCAGCCCTTCGAGGAAGATTACCACCGCAGGCTCAGGCGCAAAGGCAGGGAACTCGTGCTTTTCCTTGAGACGATCTTCGAGGGTTCCCGGTCGAGGATCTGCGTTGATTCCGCTCCCCTCATGGAAAGAAGTTTCGCCTACAGCGCTGGACTGGGGTTCATCGGGAAAAACAACGCCCTGATCGTCCCCGGACACGGCTCCTGGGTCTACCTTGCGGAAATCCTCACCACCGCTGACATCGCTTTTCCCGCCGTGGACCCGCTCAAGCCGCGTTGCGGCACCTGTTCCAGATGTATCGAGGCCTGCCCCACGGGTGCACTTGAGGCCCCCAACCGGATCAACGCATCCAGATGCCTTTCCTACCTGTCGATCGAATACAAGGGAGAAATCCCCCCTGAATACGGGGAAAAAATGGGGCGTTGTTTCTTTGGGTGCGACCGGTGCCAGGAAGTCTGCCCTTTCAATGAAGGAGGGGTTTCGGGAATCCCCTCACTCCCCCCCATCCGGGAATGGCTTGAGATGACCGAAAAGGCCTTCCAGGCGCGGTTCGGCCCCTCGGCCCTCTCCAGGGTTTCATTATCGAAGCTTAAGGGAAATATCCAAGTCCTGACCCGCAGGAAAAACCTGGGACACAACAACGGTGACGGATTATGAAGCTCCCCCGCTGCAGGCAGCGGGGTATCCTGGCTGAAGCGAATGAAAAATTTTTCCACTCTCCTATCCCACTCCATTACCCATTTTGAGAAGACCCTTACCTATTCCATACTTCCTCTGGGTCTGTTCATAGGTTTTAAAACCTGATCCCCTCCTTCCCTCTCTATCGGTTATCTTGTTGATATAAAAGAATAATTCAAAAAAAAGCAAAAAACATCTCCATCCCCTGTTTGTCCCTGGCACGGCCGTTGCTTTTTTTTAAGGCAAGACCATGGAACAGGAAAGGAAATAGCGGAATGAAAAAATCAGTTCTTTTTTCCATCATTGTCATTCTGGTTGTATCGATTTTACCTCTCCGGGCCAGTGCAGTGCCCATCCTCTTTGGGGACCATGTCAACCAATGGGCTCCCCATTTCGGCGACAAGCCCGGGATTGAATACTACGGCACCCCGAATATCACCGGTGGAGTGGTGGATGTCAGGAACGATGGGACCCTTGGAAGCGTGACCATTTCAATGACCAACATGTCCAAGCACTGGTACCTGCTCGAACCCGGCTCCCTTTTCATCGATGCCGAGGCAGACGGCGTCTGGGATTACCTGGTTGACACAGCCCCGTCGGTCATCGACGGAAGCGACACAGCGGGCACCTATGATCTCTACCGGATTACCCAGCCCTTCGATGATCCCAACACCAACGGCAATTACAAGATGTCCTACACTTTGAGGAGTGCCCGCATCCGGAACGGTGCTCCGGTCAGCATGAAAGATTCATACCTATCAGGGCTTACGGCAGGAACAGCCTATTTTTCCGGCTGGCCTGGAAGCGTGGGGCAAGGGGATTCCATCTCGATCACTTACTCGATGTTTTCCTTCGACATTCTCCTTGGGGAACAATTCACTATCTCATGGATGCCCACTTGCGCAAACGACGTGGTTCTGGAAACCATGTCCCGGCCCGTTCCCGAACCGGCAAGTCTGCTGCTCCTGGGTACCGGGATGGTGTGCCTGGCCGGCATCGGAAGGAGGAGGATCAAGGCGAAAAAGTAGGGCCACCCCCGAATTTCCAAGGAGGCGACAAGCTTCCGTACACCCCGAAACCCTGCCGGGTCCCGTGGAACAGCGCGGGGGCCGGCGGGAATCTCCCAATATATTTCATCATTTTTCTTCATTGAACTTCTTGACTTCCCCTTTTTCGCATCTATTTTATCTTAACCCGGGATGAATAAGGGTTCGAGGTACCCCCTTCCATACTGAATTGACAAACCTTTATTGACCCGGGCGATCTCCTGCCCATGTATAATTCTCATTCACTTTCCGAGGTGAACACATGCTATCCAAAAAAAAGTTACAGTATTTCAAAAAAATCCTCGAGGAACAGTTGAATGATCTACTGGAACAGGACGAAAAGACCCTCAGCGGAATTTCGGATTTCAGGGAGGAGTCTCCCGATTTCGTGGATCAGGCGTCCGCGGAATCACACACGGATTTCACCCTGCATATCAAGGAGAGGGAGAACCGGTTGATCCTGAAGATCAAGGAGGCCTTGAACCGGATCGATAATGGGACCTTCGGGATATGCGAAGTCTGCGGGGAGAAAATATCCGAAAAACGCCTGGAGGCCCGCCCTGTGACGACCCTCTGTATCGAGTGCAAGAAGCGGCAAGAGATGGATGAGAAATTGCGGGGAATTTAGCAGGCTGTTGAAAAACATAGCAAGCGCAGCAGCTTTTCAACAGCCTGGTAGAAAAGCCCGCTCTTCGGGCGGGAACGGGCTTCTTTGGTTCCGTAATGCAGCGGCGTCAGGGGCCTGCCACCTTCCGGCCGAGATTGAGGGCTTCCTGGAGAGTTTCGGGATTCTCTTCCACCGCCGTCTTTTTTTCAAGCCTCCTGAAAAAAATCCCCCCTTCATACTGCATGTCGAGGGCGTCGTAAAAATACTTTGCCGTAAGCTGGGCACCTTCGAAAAGATTTTTCCCACGGGTTGCACCCACGGCGATGAGATACCCCCTTCCCCCCTCGTAAACCCGGAGAGATCCGCGGGGCTTCTTGAGCATGCGTTTATTCCAGAGGGCTTGGCACCTGTCGATCAGGGCCTTGGCCTGGGCGGTCAGGCCGTAGAAAAATATCGGTGAGGCCAGGAAGATCGCTTCCGCCTCCTCCAGCAGGGGGTAGACCTCCTGCATGTCGTCCTTCACTATGCATTTTCCGGTCTTGTCGCAACCCCCGCATTCCAGGCACCCTGACATCTTCAGGTCCCGGCAGTAGACCCGCGTGATTTCGGCCCCCCTCGACGCGGCCCCTTCCAGGGCTTCGTCCAGGAGCCGGTCGCTGTTTCCGCCTTTCCTCGGACTTCCATAAATGCCCAGCACCTTCATGTTATTCCCTTTCGTGATATCATTCAGGTAGTGCCCGTCCACAAGCAAATTAAGGGCCCAAGAGCCGAGAGGTCAAGAGGAAATGCGTAGAGGCCGGCTTAATTCTACAACCATCACTCGGCCACTTGAACCCCTGGATCCTTGAACCCTATCAAAAACAGAGAGGTCGGGAAGATCAAGGAGCGAGAACATCTCCTATTCTTTTCAGGAGGTTTACGGCCGCTTCCTTAAGAGCCTCGCTCACGGAATGATCCAGGTGTGGGGCGATCTTTGCGCACTCAACGATGGATCCTCCCTTCTCCTCGTACTCGCCACGGATGCCTTCATTCAGAAGAACCCGGCCTTGCCCGTCAACAAACCTCACCCACAAAACGACCTCTGTCCGCTCGATGCAGGACCCCGCAAAAGGACAGGAGATGGTGGGGTTAAAGGTGTCCAACCGGAGGAATATCGCCCCTTTCATACCTCTTTCCTCAAGGGCGCCCGGCGGGGGGAACTCCCGTTCCAGGACTATCTCGTCAAACCGATACCGCAAAGTGTTGATCAGGAGATGGGCGAAGGCGTTTCCAACCCTTACGGGGAAATCATGGGCACCGCAAGTCTGTGAGGACGGCCGTACGTCGGCCTGAAGGCTCCTCAAAGGGGGATCGATTACAAGAATGTACCTGCCCGGGATTCGTTCGGCCTCAGGGTTGATGAACCGAATGACGGGAAAGATCGGATGGGTGAGGGTCCCGGAGGCGGAGCACCCGAAAACCAGGAGAAACAGGGAGGCTGCCGCCAGTCCTGGAAGGATGAATCTCCGGACCCGGTTTATTCCAATCGAGCTGAAATTCCCTGGGTTCATTTTGTCTGATCCCCGAAAGGCTTGTAGCCTGAACATACACGTAAAGCCAACCTGAAATCAGTATAGGCCAGCCTTCCCTCGGGGGTCAAGGGGTTCGGATTTTTGAGTCTGCCCGGAAACGTTGCCTTCTGTTCGGGGCCTCAGGCCCTGGCTTCCCTTCTATCTCCTCCAGGGGTCTTCCCTTGAAATAGATTTTCTCGGGGGAAGCCAGGGCGCCGGGAAGCTCCTCCGGGCCGCCACGGATCACAATAAAGGTGGCCTCCCATCCGGCTGCAAGCCTTCCTACTTTTCCCTGGTACCCGCAAAGGGCTGCCCCTTGTTCCGTCGCGCACCGGATCGCTTCCTCCAGGGGATATCCAGCCCTCATCAGCAGCCTGATCTCCTCCTGAACGGCCGTGCCATGATGGACGCCCGGGCTGCCTGCATCCGTTCCCACCGCCAGGGAGACACCCCATTCCCTGGCGAGCCTGATCTGCTCGAGCTGATGGTCGAGGTAACGCCTTGCCGCTTCCGCCTCCCGGCTCCCGGGAGGAAGGATTCGGGCATAGGCTTCCATGGTAAAGACCGTCGGGACCCAGGTGATCCCCCTGTCGGCCATCCTACGGAGGTTGTCCCGCCCCATCAGGAAACCGTGCTCAATGGAATCACACCCTGCATCCAGGGCCTCCCGGACCGGTCCGGGTCCATTGGCATGGACCATGGTCCGGAGGCCCAGCCCCCTGGCCGCCTCGATCGCCCTTTTAAGCTCGGAGGCCGGGAACTGGGACGGTGTTTCCTTTCCAAAGGCGGAGAGGCTGTTGATGCCGGAATGGACTATCTTCACCACCTCAGCGCCATCCCGTGTCTCCCTGATTGATGCAGCCAGGGTCCGGCCTTTAAGGGGCGGACGCCCCACCAGACGGCCATAACGCCCTGCCGCGTGCCACCCCTTTCCCGCAGCAACGAGCCGGATGGGCGGATCGGAAGGCAAAAGGACTTCCCGCTTGAAACGAAGGGCGTATCCCCCATAGTCTCCCCCATCCCTCAGGATCAGCACACCGTGGGCGATATGGTCATGGATGTGGTGCTCCACAACAGCGGCGGCTTCCCTAAAAGAAAACCGGAGTTGATGGCGGCGGATATCGGAATCCGCGCTTCCTGAAAGCAGGAGATGCACATGGGCGTCAACGAGGGCCGGGAGGAGCGTAAAGCGGGTGAGGTCCCCGGGCGACTCCCGGAGGAACTTTCCCCGCGGGGGGAAGATACCCCGAAGGCGGTCCCCTTCGATTTCCAGGATCATGTTTCTCTTGGGAGTGTTTCCGGTACCGTCAACGATCCATCCGACATGGAGGCTGCGTAATGCCATCAATGTGATTTTCTTCTTGAATTTTGAAACGTTATAGTTTATTAAGATATCTTGACCAGGCAGAGAGGTGTGATATCCGCTTCCGGATACACCACACGCTTTGGAACAGCGGCAATTGGGCAAAAGAGGGTGTTTTTAAAAGTCTCGCAGGGGCATTGCCGATGGAGCAGGTACTACTCCTCAACATTACTTACGAACCCCTGAAAATCATCAACTGGAAAAAGGCCATTACCTTGCTCTGTCTCGGTAAGGTCGAAGTGATCGAGGAGTACGACCATGAGATCCGATCCGTAAGTTTTTCCATCAAGTTGCCGGCCGTTGTCCGCCTTCTCAAGTTGATCAAGCGGCCTAAGAGCCCCATCAAGTTCTCCCGCCAAAACATTTACTCCCGCGACCGCTATACCTGCCAGTATTGTGGAAAGCGATTTTCCACCGAGGAACTCACTTACGACCACGTCCTCCCAAAATCCCGGGGCGGCAAAACCGTTTGGGAAAACATCGTGACCTGTTGCGTGGATTGCAACCGGAAGAAGGGAGGGCGCACGCCGGAAGAGGCCTCCATGAGACTCATCAGGAAACCCACCCGGCCTTCCTGGGTCCCGGCCCTCAGGATCACCATCGGGTTCAATAAGGTCCCGGAAACCTGGCGGGACTACCTTTACTGGACCGTTGAACTCGTGGAATAGCTTCCCTGCGGGCATGTTCCCCAAAAAAGACTTACGGCAGGGCCGCGGCTATCTTTTCCGCCGTCTTTTGAATGGCTTCCATGTCACCAGGCTTGAGTTCCCAGCGGGTAACTGGGAGTTCCGGTGCATCCGCCATTCTCGGCATGAGGTGGAGGTGATAGTGCATCACCACCTGGTTGACGCCTCGCCCGTTCAGTTGAAGCACCGCCACGCCTTCAGGATTCAAGGCCTTCCGGATCCCCTGGACCAGCTTTTTCGAGGCGAGGTGAATTGCCGCCAGATCCTCTGTTGGGATTTCCCACAGGTTTTCAGCATGTTTCTTGGGGATGATGAGGGTGTGGCCTTCGGATATGGGGTTGATATCCGCAAAAGCCAGGACCCTGTCGTCTTCATAGACCTTGAAGCAAGGGACCTCGCCCTTTACGATCTTGCAGAAAATGCACTCTTCCATGCCTTCCTCCTTTCCTCTTTAGGCTCTTCTCCCCGCACCCCCGGGCCGACGAAACGGGAACCCTTCATGTGGGTCTGCCGTTTTCACGGGAAAAGAATCTTAGTATGAATCATTTTCAGTGTCGAGGGATTTCTCCCTATACCTTTCTCCCTCTGGGAGTAGGATGAATTGCGTTTGCCTCTCCATCCCCCTTTTGCTATTCTTATTTCTCCCCGGGGCACAAGGAGAACTCTTCCAGACCGGGCATGCCGGATGCGGGAAGGGTAGTTGCCCCAGGATCTTTGAGACCTTTTTTTGTTTGGGGTACTGAAAGATGCAGGAAGACAACCTCCCCGATTTCCAAGGCAAGCTGGTGGTCCTTTATCTTTCCGACGCGCCCAAATCCATTCAGGACGGTGTGCTGCTGGAATACGCATCCTTTCAACGATACGGGGGAAGACTCTTCGTCGTGGGCCGCGTTCCCGAGATCGAGGGGGAGAGCATGGACTGGATCGCCAACCTTCAAGGGGGCGCGGCCTGGGACTCGGTCACCTTCTACCTCCTCTTCAACTCAAGGGAAGAATACCTCAACCGCGTATCCACGGTAAGGCCCCCTTTCTGGCGGCGGTTTTTCGAATGAAGCTCCCCGCTGCGTGGCCTCCGTGAAGGCCGGGAAAATCCTTGACATGCCTTCTTTCCCACACTGGCGGATGGAACGGAGGGCGGGATCGAACCGGGATCCGTTACTTTCGACATCTGCCGTGACGGGGATCACCTCCCATATTGAGGAGCGATTGATTGACCGCCCTTGAAAGACTTGAGAATTTGCGTTCCGGCCGTATGGATCTCATCAGGCACCTGGAGGAGTTATGCGGCCGGATCGAGCGTCTGGATCCCGAAATCCATGCCCTGGTGCCGGGTACGGCTCGCAGGGATCGCATCATGGAAGAGGCCGGACGCCTGCTGGAAAGATTCAGGGACCCGGCCCAAAGGCCCCCGCTTTTCGGACTCACCCTGGGCGTTAAGGACATCTTCCGGGTGACGGATCTTCCCACCCGTTGCGGCTCATCCCTCCCCTCCCGCCTCTTTGAAGGCCCGGAGGCCGAGTGCGTGACACGGCTCAGGAAGGCGGGGGCCATCATCATGGGAAAAACAGTGACCACCGAATTCGCGGGATTCGAACCAGGGCCGACCCGAAATCCCCGAAACCCCCTTCACACCCCTGGAGGCTCCAGCAGCGGTTCCGCGGCGGGGGTGGCGATGGGCCTTTTCGCCGCGGCCCTTGGGACCCAAACAGTGGGATCCATCACCCGTCCCGCGGCCTATTGCGGTGTCATCGGTTTCAAGCCCACCTCGGGGCGTATCCCGAACCGGGGCCTGATCCCTTACGCACCCAACCTGGACCAGGTGGGCTTCTTTGTCGAGGACCTGAGCATTCTTCCCGGGGTCTCCTCTTCCCTCCTGGATGGGTGGCGGGACATCCCGCAGCATACAAACCCCTCGTCCCTCCTTTTGGGGATTCCGCAAGGCCCTTATCTGGAACAGGCATGTCCTGAAGAGCGAAGGCACTTCGAATATCTCATCTCTCTTTTCGAGGGGGCAGGATTTTCAATCCGCCGTTACCCCCTTTTTCGTGACATCCGGGAAATCAACGAGCTTCATGGGACCCTATCCAGGGCCGAGTTCGCCAGGGTCCATGCCGGATGGTTTTCAAAATACCGGCACCTTTACCGCCCAAGGACTTTGAAGGACATAGAAAAGGGCCAAAAAATGGATGACCGGGAGCTTGGTGAACTCAGGGCCCGACGGGAAAAATTGAGGAGGAGCCTGCTGGATGCCATGGATGAATCGGGTGTGGATTTTTGGCTCACCCCTTCAGCGACCCAAAGGGCCCCGAGGGGGCTGAGTTCCACCGGGAGCCCGCTCATGAATCTCCCCTGGACCTTCCTGGGCCTCCCCACCCTTTCCCTCCCGGCATCTCTTGACCGGGAGGGCCTTCCCCACGGGCTCCAGGTTGTGGGAAGGCTCGGCAGAGACGAAATCCTGGTTGCAGCGGCCCCAAGGATCGCCGCTCTATTGAGCAATCGTCTTTAGCTTCCACAACTCCTTGCCATTCCTATTCCTTACTGCTAGTATTCGAAATTTACCAGATCCAACCCCTATTCCATAACCGGCCGATAAAGGCCGATATGTAATCACCCCCACGGGGACCTGAAGCACGGTGGGAGAGATGGCATCCAAGCCCACATATAACGAATTAAAACGGAGGATCAGGGAACTCGAACGGGAATTGAAGGACCGCGAGGAACAAATCCTCCGGCTTGAAAGCAGGAAGATTGATCTCGAAAAAATCCTGGAGGGCTTTCGCAGGACCCCAACAACGCGGGATGAGGGCAAGGGGATTCGGGCACAAAAAGGGCAATTCCTGAGGCAGGTCGAAGAACGGAAGCGGGCCGAGGAGATCAACAGGGTCCTCTTCCGTATCTCCAACGCAGTCAACACGACCAAGGACTTGAAGCACCTTTATGCTTCCATCCACCATATCCTGGGCCAGATCATCGACACGACCAATTTTTATATCGCCCTTTACGACGGTGAAAAGCGGACCCTGGCCTTTCCTTACTGGAGGGATGAGGTTGATAGGAGTTTCAGGGATCTGGTGGTGGACTATAAAGTATCGGATTCCCTCACGGGCCAGGTGATCCTGGATGGAAAGCCCGTGCTCCTCCGCCGTAGGGAACTCCTTGAAAGAAAGGCCCAGGGTAGGATGCAGGGCGTGCCTCCCCTCGTCTGGCTCGGCGTCCCCCTCATCGCCGATGAGAAGGTTATCGGGGTCATGGCTGTTCAAAGTTACCGAGACCCTGATCTTTTCGACGATCGAGACCTGGAGGTCATGGCCTCCGTTTCCGAGCAGGTCGCCCTGGCCATCGACCGTAAGCGGTCTCAGGAGGCCCTGGTCAGAAGCGAAACCCGTTTCAGGGAGATCGCGGACCTGCTGCCCACCGTGCTTTGTGAAATCGATCCCGACTTCCATGTCACTTACATCAACCGGATCGGAAGTGAGATCTTCGGGATCCACCCTCATGATCTGGGCAGGGGACTCTCGGTGAAGGATTTCTTTCACCCGGATGACAGTGAGAGGGGCGAAGAACTCTTGGAGAAGATGATCCAGGGGATACCAATCAAAGGTGAGGAATTCCGTTTCAAGAAAAAAGGCGGGGAAGCGATATGGGCTTTGGTCTATTCTTCACCGATCCTCAGGGACAAGCAGGTGGCGGGAGTCCGAATCAATCTCATGGATATCACGCTGAAGAAGAGGCTCGAAACCCAACTCGAACGTACTCGCAAGATGGAGACCGTAGCTACCCTTTCCGGGGGAATCGCCCATGACTTCAACAACATCCTGAACGCCATCATGGGCAACGTTTCCCTTGCCTTGGCCATCTCGCCCCCGGGGGGTGAAATCTCGAAGTATCTGGCCAGTGCCGAAAAAAGTTCCTTGAGCGCCAAGAGGCTCGTAGAGCGTTTCATCAAACTCACGGAAATGGGGGCCCCGACCAAAGAGACACTTTCCCTGAAAACCTTGATACTGGATTCTTCCGCCCTCGCAAACCGGGATGCCGATATCCGCTTTGAGCTTTCCATCCCCGGGGACCTCTATGAGGTGGAAATCGATCGAACCCAGATCAGTCAAGTCCTGGACGCCCTAATCACCAACGCAAAGGAAGCCATGCCGGGGGGAGGACTCATCCGTATCAAGGCCGAGAACCTTGAGGACAGCAGCGAGGAGCCGGCCCTGGAGTGGCTTCCCAAGGGAAGGTATGTCAAGATTTCCATCCAGGATCAGGGAATCGGGATCCCGGCCGAATACCTTTCCTTGATCTTTGATCCCTATTTCAGCACCAAGGAGAGGGGCACCCGGAAGGGAATGGGCCTGGGCTTGTCCATCGCTTACTCCTTTGTGCGAAAGCACGGGGGCCACATCCACGTTGAATCACAGGTCAACGAGGGAAGCACCTTTGCAATCTACCTTCCGGCCGCTTCTCCAACCGACCGGCGAAAAGCACGGGGATCCCGTCAATGAAAGGCGGCGACGATCTCTTCGACTCTATCGGCCCCGGAACCGTGGCCCTGATGGGTGTTCCCTGGGACGAGCATTCCTCCTTCATGAGGGGTCCCGCCCTCGCCCCCCCTAAAATCAGGGGAGCCTTACATTCCGGCTCATGCAATCTCTGCGCAGAGAAAGGAGAGGACCTCGGAACCGGGGAGCGATTCCGGGATGTGGGGGACCTTAGCTTTGAGGGCCAAGGGGCTCCCGTGGAAGTGATCGAGAAGGCCGCCGGCCGTCTCCTTACGAGGGGGGCACGGATCCTTTGTCTCGGTGGGGACCACGCCGTCACCTATCCCCTGCTCAGGGCCTACGCCGCGAAATTCGGCCCGGTGGATGTTTTACATCTCGACGCCCACCCGGACCTTTACGACGAGTTCGAGGGAGATCCGCTGTCCCACGCCTGCCCCTTTGCCAGGGTGATGGAGGAGGGACTGGCCGCACGGCTGATCCAGGTGGGAATCCGCACCATGAATCCCCACCAGCGCTCCCAGGCGGACCGTTTCGGAGTGGAGGTGATGGAGATGAAGGACTGGAATCCCTCCCTCCTCCCTGCCTTTGAAAGGCCCGTCTACCTCTCCCTGGACCTGGATGTCCTGGATCCGGCCTTCGCCCCGGGCGTATCGCACCACGAACCCGGAGGTCTTTCCACGAGGGAGGTCATCCGAGTGATCCAGGGGTTGAAGGGCTCCATCATCGGGGCCGACATCGTGGAGTACAATCCCACCCGGGACCCCATCGGGATGACCGCCATGGTGGCGGCCAAGATGGTGAAGGAAATCGCAGCAAAGATGTTGATGCAGGAAGAATCGTGAACACAGGGACTCGGCCTGGGGAAACCGGGCTCAACGTGGCCTGCCGGACCGTGGGAGGTTCCAGGCATGTTTAAGATATCGGAGCGGGAATCCAGGGAAAACCGGTACGTATATTCGAGGATCCAAAGCCCTGTCGGGCCTCTCACCCTCGTGGCCGGCGACAGGGGTCTTCGGGGCCTGTTGTTCCAAAACACCTCCATCCGGTCCGGGCTGCTCCCGAATTCCATTGAAATGGACTCCCATCATGAGTTCCTGGTGCAGGCCAGGGTACAGCTAGGCGAATACTTCGACGGCACCCGCCGGGAATTCGATCTTCCGCTCGCCTACGAGGGGACCCCGTTTCAAAGGCGGGTCTGGAAACTGCTCATGAAGATTCCTTACGGGGAGACCGTTAGTTACGGGGATATCGCAGCGGAGCTGGGAGACCCCAGGAAGGCCCGCCCCGTGGGAGGGGCCGTCGGCGCCAATCCCATCGGCATCATCATTCCCTGCCACCGGGTGATCGGGAAGGACGGATCCCTTACGGGATTCGGGGGTGGACTGGACGTGAAAACCTTTCTCCTGGACCTGGAAAGGAGAAACAAGGCCTAGGATTTTTCTCCCACCCTTGGCGTGAGCGGGACGGTTTGCAGGGCAAGGTTGAGTGGGGTGCAAACCCATGGTCACGAACACCCCCCCTGAGGGCGGTGGAAAAGAGAAGGAGACATGAAGATACGGATGTGCCGGGAAGAGGACGTGGATGCCGTGAGGCGTTTCGTTGAACGCACCCGACCCCTTGATCTCCATTCCCCCTTTACATACTGGGTCCTCCTGAGGTACTTCCCGGAGACCTGCTTTATCATGGAAGATGGAGAAAAGGTGGTGGGATTCATCTCCGGAGTGACAAGTTCCCGTGAAAGGGACCTCTTTTATCTCTGGCAGATCGGGATCGATCCGGGGCTTCGAGGAAAGGGCTATGCGGAACGGCTGATCCACAGGATCCTCGATGCGGCCCGAGAGAAGGGATGCCGCAGACTTCAGGTCACCATCGCGCCGGACAACCCCGCCAGTCTCAAGGCCTTTTCCCGTTTTGCGAGCAACAGCGGTCTTACCATGGAACGGGTGGGAGCCGCCGACTTTTTTGATTCTATCTCGGGCAAAAGGTACTTCGAGGATATCTACGAAATGCGCATTTAGGGGCCTAGAAACAGTCTACCAAACCCCGTGAGCGGGGAAGAAGAGAGGAAAAAGCACAATGGACACCCTGGATTTCGAATCAGGAGCGGCCTATGCCGCCCGCCTGGATGAACAAGACCCCCTGGCCGCCTTCCGGGAGGACTTCCTCATTGCGGATCCGGACCTGATCTATGTTGACGGGAATTCCTTGGGGCGGCTTCCCCGCCGTGTCGCCGAAAGGATGAAAGAGGCCGTGGAGCAGGAATGGGGGATGGACCTGATTCGGGGTTGGAACAGGGGTTGGTACGAGGCACCGGGGCGGGTGGGAGAGAAAATTGCGCCTCTTGTCGGAGCCGGGCCCGGGGAGGTCCTCGTGTGCGATTCCACCTCCGTGAATCTTTTCAAGCTGGTTCTCTCCGCCCTGGAACTGATGCCCGGGAGGAGCAAGATCGTCACCGATGAGCTGAACTTTCCCTCGGATCTCTACGTGCTCCAGGGTTGCTCCCGGTTGCTCCAGGGGACCTACGAGCTGCGCCTGGCCCCTTCCGAGGACGGGATCCACGTGAAAACCGAAGACCTCCTCAGGCTGATCGACGAGAAAACCGCCCTCGTCACCCTCTCCCTGGTGGCCTTCAAGAGCGCCTTCCTTTACGATGCCGCAGCCGTCACCGAGGCCGCCCACCGCAACGGCGCCCTGGTTCTCTGGGACCTCAGCCACGCCGCGGGGGCCGTGCCCGTTCATCTCAACGACTGGGAGGCGGACCTGGCCGTTGGATGCACCTACAAGTACCTCAACGGCGGACCTGGGTCCCCCGCCTTTCTCTACGTGCGAAGGGATCTCCAGGAACGGATGCACCCTCCCATCCAGGGATGGTTCGGGGACCGTTCCCCATTCGACTTCCGCCTGAAATATTCTGTCTCACCCGGCATTTCCCGATTCCTGGCAGGCACTCCACCCATTCTTTCTCTCCTTTCATTGGAAGCGGCCCTTGATCCACTCCTTGAGGCCGGAATCGAAACCATCCGCGAGAAATCCATCCGACTGACTTCCTATTTCATCTATCTGGCTGACAGGATCCTGGCCCCCTTCGGTTTCACGTTGGGTTCGCCCCGCAATCCCGACCAAAGGGGATCCCACGTGAGTATCCGCCATCCCGAGGGATACCGAATCAACCGCGCCTTGATCGAAGAAATGGGAGTGCTGCCCGATTTCAGGGAACCGGACAACATCCGAATCGGGCTTTGCCCACTTTACAACTCCTTTTCAGAGGTCTGGGAGGTGGTGGACCGTATTCGAAAGGTAATGGAACAGGAACGCCATCTTCGCTATCCCATCGAGCGCCTGAAGGTCACCTGACCTTCCCCGCCCGGTCAGGGGAACGGCCCAACGCTCATTTCACCCCCCATTGATCCTTTCCATTTCTCAAGGCGGTGTGTCATAATATATCTTTTCGGAGACCTTTGAAAAATGGGCCGGGTTTGCTCATATCGCTCCCCGGCCATTCCAGCTCATTTTCCAGGCCTGTGTGATCCGATTCGAGAGGAGGCGCAAATGGCAAAAAAGACCTTGTATTTTCATTTGGCCCTGTTCAACGTCCTCCTTTTCTTGCTGCTCTCACTCCCTCCCGCCGAGGCCCGCGTCAAGTTCGTGGCATTGCCCGGGCCCGGGAAAATCGTTCTTCACCTGGATAATCCCTCGGCCGCCCTGGTCGAGGAGGACCGGAGTCTGACCCTCGAAAAAGGCTTAAACCGGGTGGATTTTTCCTGGAAGGGGGTGCGGATCGATAGGGACTCCGTGCGCATGACCATTCTCTGCCCCAAGGATCAGGCCTCCCTTCTCAATGTCGGTTTCCCTCCGGGAGAAGAAGCCCTCTTGTGGGAGATCTACAGCAAGGAGGCCGGAGAAGTGTCGGTGCGAATAAGCTACCTTCTCTCCCGCATCGACGGGCTCCTCCATTACAAGGCCGTCGCAGACAAGGAGGAAAAGACCATCGATCTGAGGGGATTCCTGGTTTTGCGCAATTTTTCGGGAGAGGATTTCCAAGATGTAGTTGTTCTTCCTGCAGGGAACGGGAAGTTCTCGGCCACCGTGAAAAATGGAGAGACCCAAGAACTGCCTGTTTTCCATTGGAACCGCATTCCCGTGGTAAAGGTATGGACCTTCGACGCCCGCAGGATGCCGTGGGATCCCGAGAAACAGGGGGCCGACGGAGCCCTGCCGGTAAGCTACCGAATCAAGGGCCGCCTGGGACCGAACCCCTCCACCCTGCCAGAGGGCAAGGTCCGTATCTTCCTGGAAGACGGCCGGGGAGGAACCCTTTTCCTGGGTGAAGGCAGGATCAACCTGGATCCGGCAGGTGAAGAGGCCACCATCTCCGTAGGCTACAGCCGGGATGTCGTGGTCAAGCAAAGAAAAACCCTGGAACGCCGCATCCACGTCCGGCGGAATGACAAGAACCGAATCGTCCTCTACGATTCGGAAGAAGAGATCAGGGCCCTGGTTCGAAATTTCAAAGACAGCCCGGTAAAGCTCCTCATGATCCAGCACATCCCCGGCCAGTGGGAAATGAAGGCATGCAATCTTCCCTACGAGCGAAAGGAAGCGGGTCTGCTCGAATTCCACGTCACACTCCCCGCCAAGGGAGAGCAGGAACTCACCATGAGATACATCCGCCGAAACATACGACGGGAACCTTACTGAAGGAGCCTTGGAGGAAAAAGAGATGAAGATTCGCCGCATCTTCCTTGCCGCCATGCTCGTGCTGGCCTTGGAGGGAAGCTCCCTTGCCGAGACGGACCTGGCCGTCATCCCCGGGCGGGAGTCGGTCCAGCTTACCATTTACAAGTCCGCAGACCTGACCCTTGTGAGGGAGAAAAGAAATCTCACCCTCAAGAAGGGGCTGAACCGGATTGAACTCTCCTGGGCCGATACCCTCATCGACCCCACGAGCCTGGATGTGCTCCCGTCGGCCCATGCCGATAAGATCGAAGTAACCCTTCTCTCCTACCCGCCGGGGATCAGGAGCCTCGGGATATGGGAGGTGAAAAGCGCTGTTGAAGGCCCGGTGCCCTTCGAGGTCAGTTACCTGACCAGCGGACTCTCCTGGCACGCCTTTTACGAGGGGGTCCTGGGGCCTGACGAGAAGACCATGGATTTGGAGGGTTATGTTGGGATTGATAACCACAGCGGGGAAGATTACGAAAACACCCGCATCAGGTTGATTGTAGGAAAAATCCGTCTCATCGACCGCATAACGGACCTGGCCCGGCGCCCTTTTCCTTTCGGTCGGCCCGGTTCCGGGCCGCTCCTTCCGGAAAAGGCCGCAGTGTCTGATAAAATCTTTGAAGGAGATCGGGGAAAGGCAAAGGTCCTCAAGAAGGCCATGATGGCGCGACCCCGGGAGATTCGAAAGGAGGGCCGAAGCGAATTCTTTCTATACGACATCGAAGGAGCGTGCGACATTCCTGACGGATGGACCAAGAGGCTTCGAAGTTTCAAGGCAACGGAGATTCCCGTGGAGAGCCTCTTCAAATTCGACGAAAAGCGTTTCGGTCCCAAGGTCTTTCGATTCTTGCGTTTCAGGAACGACAA
Source organism: Deltaproteobacteria bacterium (assembly GCA_019310525.1). NCBI lineage: Bacteria > Pseudomonadati > Myxococcota > Myxococcia > Deltaproteobacteria bacterium. The sequence continues at coordinate 27,455 of JAFDEE010000024.1, forward strand.
GGCCCACCACCTCGGCAAGACCCCGATCCCTGAAGGCGTCCTGAGGGTCTACCGGGATTCGGGAAGAGCGGGACACCTCGCCTACCAGGGCCGCTCCCGGCTCGGGTATATCCCGGTGGGGCAGGAGGTGGAAATCCCCTTGGGAGAATCCAGGGATGTGGGTGCAAGGGTTGCCCTCGTGGATTACCGGACTGAAGGCTACCGCTTTGACCGAAAAGGCAACATAAGCGGGTGGGACGAGATCCAGACCTATGAAATCGAGGTCCGCAACACCCGGAAGATCCCGGCCAGGATGGAGATTCGGCGCCGGTTCCCCACCCCTGCCTGGGAAATACGAAACAGCGGCGATTTCGGGACCTTTGAGAAGGAGGACCTGAAAACCGTAAAGTATACCCTGTCTGTGCCACCCCTGGCCGTCAAAAGATTCCGTTACGTTCTTACGATTCACCACGGGAGGAGGGCCGACAGGATCACCCCTTAGCAGGCTGTTGAAAAACGTAGCGAGCGCAGTAGGTTTTCAACTGCCTGCCAGACCTCCTGAGCCGGGGGAACACACCCGGGCAAAGCGTACCGCGTTTTCCGCCGATGCTCATCCTCCGGCGGTTTAATTTTTCTCAGGAGAAAACCATTTCGATGAGTGCAACAAGGAACACCAGGCCGATGGGCCGATTCCTGGCCCTGGCTTTCGGATTGCTCCTCCTGGTCCTGTCCTTCCCCGTACCGGCCGAAACCGGGGGCAGCAGGCTGGTAGTGCTCCATACGAACGACCACCACGGACACCCGTTAAAGTTTTCCTACTATCCCTCGCCAGCGGCCGGAGGCCTCCCCGCCCGGGCGACCCTGGTCCGGGGGGTTCGAAGGGAAAACCGGAATGTCCTGCTCCTGGATGCCGGAGACCTCAACACCGGCAGGCCCGAGTCGGATCTTTTCAGTGCCCGTCCGGATATCCTCGGGTACAACGCCCTCGGTTACGACGCCATGGTCCTGGGAAACCATGAATTCGACCATCCCCTCCGGGTGCTCAAAGAGCAGATGGCCGCGGCCCGGTTCCCTTTCCTCTCGGCCAATATCCGCACCCGGGGCGGCGGCCTCCTGGCCCGGCCCTATCTCCTGAAGGATTTCGGGGAGTTCAGGGTTGCTGTCTTCGGGCTTACAACCAAGGACACGGAACACATCGCCAATCCCAAAAATGTCAAGGATCTCCTGTTCGATGACGAAATCCAAACCGCCCGGAGACTCGTTCCCTTCCTGAGAAGAAAGGCCGACATCGTGATCGCCCTCACCCACATGGGTATCTTTGAATCAGTCCGGATAGGCTCCAAGCGTCTGGCCGCCCAGGTGGAAGGAATCGATCTCATCGTGGACGGCCATTCCCATACCAGGCTCGAATCCCCGGTCATGGTGAGAAACCGGCGCTCCGGGAAGATGGTCCCCATCGTTCAGGCCTGGAAATGGGGACTGGTACTCGGGAGGGTGGACCTGGAAATCCATGGAAGGGCGGTCCGGCTCGTTTCCTTCAGGGCCGTCCCGGTCAACCTCAAGACCCTGGAGAGGAGGGCCGACGGGAGGAAGATCATCCGGAACGCAGGCAGGCCGGTGCCCGAGGATCCGGCCCTCTTAAAGATGCTCCAACCATATCTGGACAAGGTAAATACGAGCCTCTCAAAGGTCATAGGATATGCAGAGTCCCCCTTTTCCAACGAGGCATCCCGGCATCGGGAAACTGCCCTGGGAGACCTCGTGGCCGATTCCATGCTCTGGGCCACCCGGGAACTGGGAGCCGACTTCGCTCTCCAGAACGGCGGGGGAATCCGTTCGGGACTTCCCAGAGGCCCCATTACCAGAAAAATTCTTCACGAAATCCTTCCCTTTGACAACACGGTTGTGGTATTGACCCTCAAGGGACGGGATCTTATCGATCTTTTGAATCACCTCGGGGCCAAAGGCATGGGAAGCGGGGCCTTTCCCCAGATCTCACGCGGCATCACCCTGACCCTGGACGCCCGGACCCGCAGGTGCCGCAGGATCCGGGTGCACGGGAGACCCATTGACACCGGCCGGGTTTACAGGGTGGCGACCAATTCCTTTCTAGCCGATGGCGGGGACGGATGCCGTTCCTTTTTAAAGGCCCTTCAAAGACGTGATACAGGGAAGCTCCAGAGGGAGATCCTGGCGGCGTACATCCAGACCCTTGGGGAGGCCCTCCGGCCCAGAATCCATGGCAGGATCCGGGTCATCGGGGCTCCGCTCGGGGCGAGCCGACCGGAATAATAAAAGAGGGGAAAGGAGCACTTTCATCATGAAAACCATTGGGCTTATCGGTGGGATGAGTTGGGAGTCTTCCGCCCTTTACTACAGGATCATCAACGAACGGGTGCGGGAGAAGCTCGGAGGACTCCATTCCTCGAGGAGCATCCTATATTCCGTGGATTTCTCTGAGATCGAGGAGCTTCAACACTCAGGCAGGTGGGACGAAACCACGGAGATACTGGCGGAGGCGGCCGGGAGCCTGGAAAGGGCGGGAGCGCACTTTTTTCTCATCTGCACCAACACCATGCACATAAAGGCAGATGAGATAGAGGCCCGTGTTCAAATTCCCCTGCTTCACATCGCCGACGCCACTGGAGAAAGACTGAGGGCCGAGGGCCTTCACCGGGTAGGACTCCTGGGGACCCGGTTCACAATGGAGAAGGACTTCTACCGGGGGCGGTTGTCGGATCGATACGCCCTGGACGTGCTGATCCCTCCTGAGGAGGACAGGGAGATCGTTCACCGCGTGATTTACAACGAACTTTGCCGGGGGGTTGTCAACTCTTCCTCGAGGGAGGCTTACCGGCAGATCATCAAGGGTCTCGTTCGGAGGGGCGCCGAGGGAATCATCCTTGGATGCACCGAGATAGGTATGCTCGTAGGGCAGCAAGAGAGCCTAGTTCCCGTCTTTGATACGACACGCATCCATGCATCGGCAGCGGTGGATCTTGCCCTCGACGAACAGCAGGGGTCCTCGTCTCCCTGAGGCCGGACCCCGGGGATATCCAATCCGGAAGGGAAGGTTAGAAGCAGGATTTCCTGGAATGCTGGAACAGGATTTTGAAAACGTCCATTCCCCGGTGCATCGCCTGGACCCCCGGGCCAAGGTGGTCGTAGCCATCTGTTTCTCTTTCGTGGTCGCCCTGAGCGACCGTTTTACTGCAGTCATTCCCTCGATCCTCTCGGCGCTCTTCCTGGTCTTTCTCGCACATCTCCCCCCCAGGAAAGTCTGCTCGCGCCTCCTTGCAGTCAACGGGTTGATTTTGGTCCTATGGGTGTTCCTGCCATTTACCTATCCGGGCGAAACGCTTTTTCGCGTAGGCCCCTTCCAGGCCACTCGGGAAGGAATACTCTACACCCTTCTCATCACCTTGAAGACGAACGCCATCATCCTGGCCTTGATCGCCCTGGTGACCACTATGTCAGCCTTCGACACGGGCCGGGCCATGAGAAGACTCGGAATTCCGACCAAGATCGTTCATCTTTTCCTGCTCACCTACCGCTACATTCACGTCATCTACATGGAATACCAGCGCATCACCAAGGCGATGAAAATTCGAGGCTTTTCCCCCAAAACGGACCTTCACACCTACCGGACCTATGCCTACCTGGTGGGGATGCTGTTTATCCGAAGCTATGACAGGGCGGAACGGGTGAGAGCCGCCATGCTCTGCCGGGGATTTACCGGAAAGTACTATGACCTGGGCGAGTTCTCCTTTGGGCACTCCGACAGGATCCTTACCGGGCTCATGCTCCTCGGAATCCTCGGGATCTCATTGCTCCAATGGGGATAAATGCTTGGGCGGGGACTGAGTTCCCGATCCAAGGGGGGCTTGACGATTGAACAATACCGGCAAAGGAGAAGGCATTGACGTTGATCGAGCTTAAAAACGTTCATTTTACTTACCCCGGCGGGATACGAGTCCTCAGTAACCTCGATTTTAAACTCGGGGAAGGGGAAAAGGTGGGACTCATCGGTCCCAACGGCAGCGGTAAAACGACTCTTTTTCACATCATCATGGGATTGTTGAAACCGGATTCCGGACGCATAACGATCTTCGGGAGAGAATGCCGGGAGGAGAAGGACTTCAAGACCGCGAGAAGGGAAATCGGCTTGTTGTTCCAGGATCCCGATGACCAGCTTTTCAGTCCGACGGTCCTCGAGGACCTGGCCTTTGGCCCCCTGAACCAGGGCAAGTCCGTCCGGGAGGCAAAGCGAATCGCCAGGGGAGTCTTGGAAATGCTGGGGCTTTCGGGATTCGAGGACAGGATCACCTACAAGCTTTCGGGAGGGGAAAAAAAACTCGTGGCCCTGGGAACCATCCTGGCCATGAAACCGCGGGTCCTGCTTCTCGATGAACCCACCACCGCCCTGGATCCCGAGACAACGGAGCGAATCATTCAGATCCTAAAGGAGATCGATGTCTCCTACGTCTTTATATCCCACAACATGGACTTTCTCCTCCAGATGGCGGACAAGATCTACGGAATGGAAAACGGGCGCCTGATCTTAGAAGAGGACAGCATCCCCCACACCCACGTTCACGTCCATCCATCCGGCCGTATTCAACATACCCATTCCGGAGGGGATATGCATTAACCGGTCAACGGCAACACAACAAATGATCCCGCGGGCCAGATTTACAGCCTCTGCCGGCTTGAACCCATCGAAATGCCGAGCCGATTCAAAAAGCACTGTCCACTTTTTCAGGGGAAATCCAGTTCGTTGTTCGGTGTGCCCACATTTTTGAGGAAAGACCAACTTCCCAGACTAAAAACCCCTAAAGGCATGAGACCACCATATATTGCACCGCTTTTTTCTTGACTCACAATGGCCCTTTCTTTATATTTTTTCAAAAAAAGCAATGGCTTACCTCTAAAAGAGACTTTAAGATCGTAGAATCAGAAAGGCTTGAGGGTGATCTTCCCCTACTTATTAGCAGCAGTCAGAAAGCACAGGAAATGCTTGGGTAGGCACCGGAGTTTTCAGATATAGATGCCATTATTGAAACGGCATGACGGTGGCATACTCGATGAGTCATCTAATATCATAACGTAAAGGAATTGCTTAATGCAAGACCAACTCGAAAGAGGCGAAGCGCTTTTTGCCGAAGGGAAACTCGATGAAGCCGAAAAGTGTTTTTTGTCAGTCATAGAAAAGGACCCCAACAATAAAGAGGCGCATAATAACCTCGGGGTCATAGCTTTTCAAAGACAAGATATAAAAAAAGCACAGAACTATTTTTTGACTGCGCTCAAACTCGATCCCTTTTATCAAGATGCTATTGATAATCTTATCGCTCTGAGAGGGGGAGACGACGAAACCGCGAAAGAGACCGGGACAGTCAATTTTACTAACACGCTAAGGAAACATGTCAGAATCGTAAACAACAGAAAAATTTTCATAGTCGACTACTGTAGAGGCAAACATGTCCTGCATATTGGGTGCGTTGATAGAGGGTTGGTAAGACAAAGACTCAAAGACACCACACATCTTCATCACCAATTATCGCTGGTTGCAAAGAGACTAATAGGCATCGATGTTGATAAAGCGGGCATTGATCTCTTGAGACGAGTTGGATTTAGCCAGGTTTATGTGGTAGACGTAGAAAACGAGATCATTCCTGCAAACCTCATGAAAGATATCGAAGTAATTGTCATTCCTGAAGTCATGGAACACCTCTCCAATCCCGGCAACTTTCTGGACAATTTAAAAAGGTTAGACTTTTCAGGCGACATTATCGTAAGCGTCCCTAACGCGTTTTCATATCGTGTTGTTACATTAGTCAAAGACAATAACATTGAACTTGTTCATCCGGATCATAATTTCTACTTCTCACCGACAACCCTTGAGACACTGTTGAGAAAACACGGTTTTAAGACCATCGATCAAATCCTTTACTATTGGCCCACCGACGATGCTTTAGGTCATGAGTTGCGCAATGTATTGAAGCAGTCCCCCTATTTGGCGGAAGGACTTATCAGCCTGGTTAAGGACAGTCGATATTCCGAATAGGTCTCTCAGAGACCTCATTGATAGATGACTCACAAGACCCTCGTAACACAAATCGAACCTCCCTAAATTATGGGGGGAGGTGACTACTTTTATCGCACCTATGTGCCTGGATTGACGATGCCCCAGGAAGACGGCTGGGTCCCCTGGTCCAACATTATAGACGTCCTTCGGAACGGCCGGCCTCTTGATCCCAAACGCAACAAACCCTGAACCCCGACCTTTCCCGGTCCCCTTGCCAAACCAAAACCAGCCATCTTGCACCTTTTGCAATCTCTTCTGGGATTGCCCCGGCCGGGGCCGCTTTTTTATGGGAAATCAGTTCGTTGTTCAGTGTGCCCACATTTTTGGGAAAAATTCACCTTAATTTTTTCACCATAATTCCCAAATAGTCCTGACAAAATTTGAGTAGAGTCTAAATTAGTCGCATGAGATATTTGGCTCCATGGGTCATAGATGATTTAAAACGCAAAATGGTATTTATTGGCGGACCGCGCCAGGTAGGTAAGACCACCCTTGCCCGGTTTTTGCTGCAAAAGCATTTTCCTAAGGGCAGGTATTTCAACTGGGATTTTGATGAAGATCGGCAGGATATCCTGAAAAAACGTTGGCGGGATGATAGTCCGCTTCTGATCTTTGATGAGCTTCACAAGTACCCCCATTGGAAACAGTGGATAAAAGGCATTTATGACGTTCTGGGAGAAAATCATCGTATCCTGGTATCGGGGTCTGCACGGCTCGATGTATACAGGAGGGGAGGAGATTCCCTGATAGGCCGCTATCATTACTGGAGATTGCACCCGTTTTCCCTGGATGAAAGACCTGCCGGCATGTCGTGCCAAGAAGCCTTCGGGCGCTTGATGGCAGTTGGGGGATTTCCAGAGCCTTTCCTCGATGGCAGCGAACACTTTGCAAGACGCTGGCGTCGGGAACGATTCAGCCGGGTCATCAGGGAAGACATCAGGGATCTTGAACAGATCAGAAACATTCAGTTGTTGAATCTCATGCTTGATATCTTGAGAAGGCGGGTTGGGTCGACTATTGTATATTCAAACATTGCAGAAGACCTTCAGGTAGCACATAAAACAATCAAAAACTGGCTTGAAGTTCTTGAACGCATGTACCTTGTATTTTCCATCCGGCCTTTTACCCGGTCTATTCCCCGGTCTATCCTGAAGCCCCCAAGGTCTATTTTTTTGACAACGGTGATGTGATCGGTGACGAGGGTGCATGTTTTGAAAACTTGGTGGCATCTTCCCTGTTGAAGAGGCTTCATTTTCTTGAGGACAGGGAAGGTTACCGATACGAATTACGCTACATCAGAGACAAGGAACATCGGGAAGTGGATTTCGTCATTTTAAGGGATGGCATTCTGGAAGAGTTGATAGAGGTTAAATACGGAGACAAGAAAGTTTCCAGATCCTTGAAATATTATGCTGCAAGGCTGAGGCCGGAAAAAGCCACCCAGATAGTTGCTGAGCTGAAAAATTCTTACGATGAGAACGGGATCACTGTGATTGGCCCGGAAGAATATTTTTGTGGCAATTCGGTCTGGTAAAACTTTTGGTCCATCCGAAGTAGTGGTCAAGTAAAAACGGACACAAACGGAATATGTCAATGAAAATGAGACACCGTTGGTGATAAATTAGAGTAGCGCATGCTGAGTACCCTGCGGTTTGTTTATCCATGCTGCTTCCGCCAGGTGCTGATATTGGAATGATAGAGCCCTTCCCGCCAGAGCAGTGCACCGATCTCACCAGGTTGGCGACATGATTCGTATTCCTGCAGAATGTGCAGTTTGTATGCGGCAGTAAAACGTCTTTTGGGCTTTTTCTCTGGTACTTCCGGATCCGAAGGCGAAAAGGTGCCGGGCTGGTGGTTGCCATCATTCGCCGTTGTCCGATTCTGCATGGGCTCGCATTGTAATTGTCCAGTTTTCATGTGAGAACTCCTACCCGCCCTACACTAATTTTGAAAGGATTAGGTGTCTCACTTACATTGACACAGAGGGATGGATTGGGGAAAGATCTTGTTATACCCTCTTGGCTTTTATCTGCTTAAAAATGGAATTACATTGGAGGTCAAACCCTTTAGGAAAAGTAGCCCATAACCTGCCGTTCTTTAAAAGATTGACCGCAAAAAATTTCACACAAAAAAATTGACAGTACCACACCGGAAATGACAAGCTAGGCAAACTGGGAAACGGATTTGACGACACTTGTCTTGTTTGGCCTAGCAAGTCATCCAGTCCCAAGGGACCAACTTCGTTAACCGGATTATTTAGGGCGAAAGCATAGAGATTTACGCCTCCGGTTTCTCCGATCGGATCCCTGGTGATCCACTTGGCCATGGCGGGGTTGTAATACCGGTATCCGTAGTAGACAAGGCCAAGTTCAGCAAAGTATCTCTTTGTAGAAAACCCGAACGGCTGGTCCAGGGAGCCGGTGCTTGCAAGCAGGCGGCCGAAGGTGCTGTACTGATACGATGCCACAATATTCGCTGTCGAGTCAACAACCGCGCTGACATTGCCCTTGCCATCGTAAAGGTAAGAATAGTCCTTTCCGGACCTGTGCAGGTTGAGCAGGCCAAGGCTCCAGGTGTACTGAGAAATAATGTTGTTGTCCTTGTCCCGGTCCTGGAAAGCCAGAAGGCCGTTTCTGACTATCCGCAGTTTGGCTTTGGGAACCTGGTTTTCAAACTCCTCCACCTGGGCCAGAAAGCCGCGGTAATCATAGGTAAACTTCTTCTGATAAATAAACCCCGTTGCGGCTGTAGGCGATTGTACACAGGCGGTTTTCGGCATCGTAGGCGGCCTTAAAAACCGTGCCGTCAGGCAGATAACCTTTTGGCAGGTTGCCGTCGGAATCGTAGCTGTAACTTCTGTCAGGATTTTGAATGGATTAAATGTTTTTATCTCCCGTTTTCCGAGTATTTTTTAATAAATATGATTTTAATACGTGTGCTTCATCATTTCGTTTTTTGATAATAATATCATGATACCCTAACATAAACCCAAATTATGCGTTAACGGTGTAACTTTCTAAACAAAAGTGCCCCCAAATGTAGTAATAGAAGGGTATCGAATAAACCACTAAGACTACAAAGGAGGCACTCAAAAGGTGA
>JAFDEE010000025.1 GCA_019310525.1 Deltaproteobacteria bacterium
ACGGGATAACGCGAGGCTGCGCAGGGAGCGTGATATCTTAAAAAAAGCCGTGGCCATCTTCTCGCCTGTCTGCCGCCAGGCAGGGAAGACCCGAACAGGTATTCGGGTTCATAGAGACCTTTGAAGGTGTTTTTATTGCATAATGATACCGATTTGATTAATCAATTACGATGCAATAGGGTTAGGATACTACATGGGTTGGAGGACGGGGATATGCCGTCGAATGAGGTTCAAAGGGGGGTGTTTCTGGATAGGAGAGGGATTCATCCCTTTTTTTGGCTCATGATACCCTTTGTCCTGATCTTCTCCGGAGCAGGGTGTAAGAGCACTTCACAACACCTCCGTGATGCAGACGAGGCCGCCCTTGCAATCATCAGGGAAAAACAGGAACAGGCCGTCGGCAGGCATGAAGGATTTGATATCCGGCCCGAGAATATCCTGAGGAGGAGGCTCCTTTTAGACCAGGCACTTCCCTATTCGAGCGAGGCATCCCTCGGCACGGACAGGCTCCACCCTGTTGAACATTGGCCTGAATTGTATGACAAGACCCGGTCACGCCCCCCTGATACGTCCATAAATATCCCCATAGACAAACCCCTTAAGCTCACCCTTATCCAGGCCCTCCAGGTGGGTGCCATGAACAGCTCGGCATATCAATCCAAAAAGGAGGACGTGTTTCGGGCCGCCCTTGACCTTGACCTCAGGAGAAATGACTTTAAATACATCATGGAAGCTAAGGGAGATCTTTCTTATACCAATGATGGGTCAGGGAGCCTGACCCCAAAAGGGACCGTGAGGGGGATTGAGATCGGCGGCTCGTTGGATGTCAAGAAGGACCTGATTCACGGTGCGGGCATAGCGGCCTCGCTTGTACTGGACCTGGCCAAACTCCTCAGCCACGGCATGACTTCTTCCCTCGGGATCTCCGCCGATACCTCCATCTCTATTCCCCTCCTCAGGGGTTCTGGCAGGCATATTGTGGCGGAGCCCCTGACCCAGGCCGAGCGGAACGTCATCTATGCCATATATGAATTTGAGAGGTTCAAAAAGGTCTTTGCAGTAGAGATTGCCGGCAGTTACCTTTCAGTTCTGGAACAGCAGGAACGTGTGGGAAATGCCACTAAGAACTATAATAACCTCAGGGAATCGACAAAGCGGTTGAGGATGTTGGCCAATGCGGGCCGTTCAACAGAGATAGAAGTGGATCAGGCGGTCCAGAGGGAGCTTGCCGCAAGGAACCGTTTGGTCCGGGAAAGGGAACTGTATAAGGGCCTCCTCGATGCCTTCAAGAGGGACCTCGGCCTGCCCCCGGATGCAGCGGTGGAACTAGACAGGTCCGAGATAGAGGGCCTCATAAGCAAAATCCTCCAGGAACAGGGACTGCGGGAGGACCCTGAATTCATCTATAAGGCGGAAGGGAAGCCCGGTCCCTTGGAGATGGATGCCACGAAAGCAATAGAGATCGCCCTTGAGAATCGCTTGGACCTCAGGATCATAGAAGGCAAGGTCCTTGACGCCCAGCGGAAGGTGGTGGTCAGGGCCGATGCCCTCCGACCTGAACTGACCCTCTTTGGCAAGGCAGAGACAGGAGAAGGTCGGTCTCTTGCCAATGCCCACATGGCCGACGCTGATCCGGGATTGGATAAAGGGGTCTATACAGGGATCTTGAGCCTCGACCTCGCCCTGGACAGGAGCGGAGAGAGGAATGAACTCCGGAAGGCCCTTCTTGACCTTGAGAAGGCCGTGAGGGACCTGCAGGATCTTGAAGACGACATCAAGCTGGCCGTTAGAAATAGGCTGAGGGACATGCTTGAGGCCAGGGAAGGCCTGAGGATACAATATCATGCCCTTGCCCTGGCTGAAAAGAGGGTGAAGAGCACCGACCTCTTCTTCAGGGCGGGAAGGGCCCAGGTCCGGGACATACTGGATGCAGAAGAGGCCCTGATCAATGCAAGGAACGCCCTGATGGAGGCCGCTGTGAATTACAGGGTGGCCGAACTGGAATTCCAAAGGGAGATAGGAACTCTGAAGATCGATGAGAGGGGAATCATGGAGGACTTTGTCCTGATAGGTAAGGAAGATGCCAAAGGAGACCAATAGGAAAAGAGGATCGAGGAAAAGACAAATACTGGTTTCCTCCCTCCTCATCCTGCTGACCATTGTCCTGGCCTCTTGGGCCTTTGTGGGTTTTTCCAAGGACGATGGATCATTGGGTGATATGCCAGTGTTTTCGGTGAAGAGGGGTCCCCTGAAGATCAGTATAACGGAATCGGGGACCATCCAGGCCAGGGAGAAGATCATTGTCAAGAGTGAGGTAGAGGGAAGGACTTCTATTATATACCTCGTGGATGAGGGGACAAGGGTCAAAAAAGGGGACCTCTTGGTGGAACTGGATGCCAGTGCGCTCCTGGACCAGAAGATCGATCAGGAGATAAGGGTCCAGAACGCGGAAGCGGCGTTTATCTCGGCACGGGAGGCCCTTGCAGTGGTGGAGAACCAGGCACAGAGCGATGTGGATATCGCCCGACTGAACTATGACTTCGCCCTCCAGGACCTGGAAAAATACACCCAGGGAGAATATCCAAACCAGTTAAAGGAGATGGAATCCAAGATCACCATCGCTAAAGAGGAGCTCACGAGGGCCAGAGAGAGGCTGGAATGGTCGCGGAGGCTCTTTGAAGAGGGATATATTTCACAGACAGAACTCCAGGCCGATGAGTTGGCAGAGAAAAAGGCCCTCCTTGACTTAGAGCTGGTGAAAAATGAACAGGGGCTTCTGAAGGATTTCACACACAAGAGGCGTCTTGCGCAACTTGAGAGCGATGTCAAGCAGGCCAAGATGTCTCTTGAAAGGACGATCAGGAAGGCAAAGGCCGATGTAGTCCAGGCAAAGGCAAACCTTGCAGCGAAGGAATCAGAATACAAAAGGCAACAGGACAAACTCCAAAGGATCGAGTCCCAGATCCGGAAGACGAAGATCTATGCCCCGGCAGACGGCCTGGTCATCTATGCCACAAGCGCGGACCGGGGCCACCGCTTCGGTCCCAGGCCCGAGCCACTCTCAGAGGGGGCCACTGTCCAGGAGAGACAGGAATTGATACACCTACCCACCACGTCGGGTTTCAATGCAGAGATCGGGGTCTATGAGGCCAGTCTGGATAAGGTCAAGCCGGGCCTGCAGGTGGATGTGAAGGTGGACGCCCTTCCAGGGGAGAGATTTTCGGGCAGGGTCGTTTCCATAGCGCCCCTGCCCGATCCCAGGAGCGCCTTTTTAAACCCTGACCTGAAGATATATGACACGGTCATCCGACTCGATGACAGCGTAAACACCCGACTCCTCAGAAGCGGCATGAGCTGCAACGCAGAGATAATCGTGGCGGAGTATGAAGATACGGTCTATGTCCCTGTGCAGGCAGTGCTCCAGGTCAGGGGCAGGCCGACGGTCTATGTCGTAGAAGGGGGAAAGATCCACCCCAGGGTCGTGGAGACAGGCCTCAGCAACAACAGCATGATCAGGATCATCCAAGGGTTGGAGCCGGGGGAGTTGGTCTCCCTGGCCCCTCCACTCTCTGAGGCGGCACTTGATGTGCCAGGGCCTGTTACCTCTACAAAAGGAGGAGCAAAAGGACCCGCTACCAAGGGGGCCCCTATCGCAGGGATCCAGGGCCGCTCTTTCGGAGAGGCCTTTATCAAGACAGCGGACAAGGATGGCGACAACAGGGTCTCAAGGGACGAGTTCAGAGGTCCGCCGGAGGTCTTTGACCGTCTTGACAAGGACAATGACGGATATATCACTGTCAGTGAAGCGCCTGAAAGGGTCCCGCCTCAGGGTGAGAGACAAGGCCAGGTTCTTTCGGGAGGCCTCCCTTGATGGAACCCTCAAGGAATGATCAGGAAATCATAATACTCGAAGGCGCCACCAAGATCTACCCTATGGGTTCCCAGGCGGTGAGGGCCCTTGACAATATAAGCATCGCCTTTAAGAAAGGGAGTTTTTGGGCCATTATGGGCCCGAGCGGATCCGGCAAGAGCACCATGATGAATATCCTTGGCTGTCTTGACCGCCTCACGAAGGGACGATACCTCCTTGAGGGTCATGATGTGAGTGAGCTGGATGATGATGCATTGAGCGAATTCAGGCTCAGGCACCTGGGTTTTATCTTCCAGAGCTTCAACCTTATCCCCCAGCTTACGGTCCAGAAGAACATCGAACTGCCCCTGTATTACCTGGGTTGGGATCCACGAGAAAGCAGCAGGCGTGCCGAGGAACTTGCAAACCAGGTGGGGCTCGAGGGAAGGCTCGATCACAGGCCTTCGGAGCTGTCCGGCGGGCAGATGCAGAGGGTGGCCATAGCAAGGGCCATGGCCAACGACCCGATGATACTCCTTGCAGATGAGCCCACCGGGAACCTGGATACGACCACTGGGAGGCAGATTCTGGAACTCCTCGACGGGCTCCACGACCGTGGAAAGACCATCATCATAGTCACTCATGAGGAACAGATAGCACAGTATGCGGAAAACAGGCTCTACATGAGGGACGGGGTCATAGAAAGGCTGGAAACCAGGGATGCTGGGACATAACAGGCTGACAAGGGACATCCTGTTGGGGATCGAAAACCTGAAGCTCCACAAGCTCCGGTCCTTCCTCACCATGTTGGGCGTGGTCTTCGGCGTGGGGAGCGTCGTGGCCATGCTGGCGGTCGGAGAAGGCGCGAGCAAGGAGGCCCTAGAACAGATCAGGAAGGTGGGGAGCAATAATATCTTGATAAACTCGGTGAAGTCCGTTGAGGAGGAGGCCCCTTCCACCACGAGGGTCCGAATGAGTGTATACGGCCTGACCTATAATGACTTTGACAGGATCTCCCAGACGTTTTCTACCATAAAAGAGGCCGTCCCCGTCAAGCTGGTCAGGGAGGAGGGCCGCCTGGGCGAGAGGTCCCTTGAGCTCAGGGTGGTGGGGACCACACCGGCCTGGTTTGACCTGGTCAGGAGACCCATTATTGGTGGGAGGGTCCTGATGCCACTGGATTCCATAAATAAGGCCCCTGTGGTCGTGCTCACAGAGTTCGGGGCCCGGAGGCTCCTTGCCACCAGGAACACCATAGGACAGGACATCAGGATCGGGGGCAACAGTTTCAGGGTGATCGGGATCGTCATGAGCGAGAAGGGAAGCTCTGGAGGTATCCAGCTACCGGACCAGGTAGTGGATGCCTATATCCCTATCGAGGTGGCCAAGGCCTATTATGGGGATACGAGCATCAAGAGGACATCGGGTTCCTTTGAGATGAAGAGGGTGGAATTGGACCAGATCATCCTGGAGGTGACAAGGATGGAGGAAGTGGAAAGGACCGCCAAGGGCCTTGAGGCCATGCTGGAGCGTTTCCATGACAAGAAGGACTATGTGATGAGCGTCCCCCTGGCTCTCCTGAAGCAGGCGGAGGCCACAAAGAGGACCTTTAATATCGTCCTGGGTTCCATTGCTGGTATCAGCCTCCTGGTGGGAGGGATAGGTATCATGAATATCATGCTCGCCTCTGTGACCGAAAGGACCAGGGAGATCGGGATCAGAAGGGCCATTGGCGCGAAAAAGGGGCAGATCATCACCCAGTTTCTCATAGAGACGGTTGTCCTCTCCACGATTGGGGGCATCGCGGGACTGGGACTCGGGGTTTTCATCCCCCTCCTGATCACTTACATTGCCGCCATGCCCACAGTTATAACCCCTTTAAGCATCATACTGCCCCTTGTGATCAGCATGGGTATAGGCATCATCTTCGGGCTCTACCCCGCCGCCCGCGCAGCGGAAGTGGATCCCATAATCGCCCTCAGGCACGAATAGGTTTGATGTAAGTCAAGGACATTTCAGAGAAAAAGAGAAAGACTTGCGAGAAGATGCGAGGTTGTCTTGAAAGAACTCAATAGCATACCTGGTGACCTCCTTACAACGGCAATGGCGGTGATGCCCCACAAGGATGTGGTTGGAGAGAGGGGGCATCATTGTGTGGGGTATAGTACCCTCCAATTTCGAACCTTTTCACAATGAGGCTATCGATTCAATTGACCAGAAGCTAAAAGATATCTGGCATTCCTTGAGTAAAAAGGGAATTGATGTGGATCTTATGATATCAAGGAGCCTGCTTTCTCCTGCAACGTGCTTTCTGGTAAATCCTGATGGCTTCAAGACAGTGGAAGGGGCCTTCCGGATGACAAAGGCTTTATCAGAGAGGCTGAGAGGGAACAGCCGGCCCTTTGAAAAGAAGGTGAGCCGTCGGACGAAGAAATGAGAGCAGATCATCGAGAGGTTAGAAAAGAAACGGACCCAGAAGAACGAAGTGCTCTCCGAGGTGATGGAAGAGCATGTGGCTTTGAAAAACACTCGGGAAAACCCGAGGGGTGGCCCATATATTGATAGACCAAGTCGTGGTGGTGTTGAATCCCTCCAGCGGGTATCGGGTGTTGAGGGAGGTAGGGTGTCTTCACAAGTGGAGTGGGGACCCCAAAGGCTGCACAGTGCCCTGGGTTACATCACGCCCAAGGACAAGCTGGAAGGCCGTGAGGAGGAGATCTTCGCTGCCCGGGACCGCAAGCTTCAGGAGGCCAGCGGGCGAAGCGCGGCAGGCAGGAATAACCTCTTGCTCTGTTACTCTTTTTTCCATAGGGCTTCTCCTTCCTTCCTGCCCTGCCGTCAGGCAGGTTTTCGGCCCCTTTCGGGACCTTTGATTTTCACCTATGGGAAGGTTAAGCCCTTGTATTTTCAGGTTCAAGAAATTTTACATCACTTTTGAAATACTACCACAAATCCCTTATGTTTAGATCCAAAAAAGGAAGTTCTTATCACTTCACTTCACTCACTTCACTTTTTTTGGGGACAGGGACCCTCCCGAAAGTGAGAGATTCCCTGCCCCGACATATGCAGGTTTTTTCAATGAACGGGGAGGCGGACTTCCGCACTGGAAGGATCGGTTTTAAGAAGGGGAGGTGCTGTGCTTGAGAGCCCTCCGATGAATCAATCCTCCCTTTCCGAGAAAAGGGATGTGGAAACAGGCATATAAAACCCGAGGCGCACTTCAGGAAGGTGTGCACCTCGGAAAAACGACCTGTTCCCTTCCTTGACTAGTCGAGGCGTATGACCAGGACCTGGTGCCCCACCCATTCCGGGGGAACATAGATCCTGCCGGTCTTGCCGCTCGTTCCTACCTTTTTGTCGATTGCAGCCTTTCCAAAAAGTTCAATCTTCACTCTCCCTTTGCCTTTTCTCGGTTTTGATGACCGGGAAGGTGTTTTTCGATCGGTTTTCGGCACGTCAAACTCTCCTTTTCAAAAAAACTGATTTTTGTTCTCCACTCCCCGGGCAGGGTCCCACCCCGGGAACATGTGAAAAGCCCTTTGGAAAATGACTTCCTTTGCTCAATTTGGGTGTCAGCCTCAAACCGGGGACCCGCCCGGAAGGCGGTAAGATTTGTATCCCTGTGGTGGAAATTTTCGTCTTCTTCTCAGGGCCTGAAACTTCACCCTTGAATAAAATCGAATGTTTTTCAATAAGGTTTCGTCACATCACAACCTGACGAGATCCGAGATGTTGATCTCCAGCATTTTGGCGCTGGCCAGGATCCGAACCGCGTTTCGCGCAAGGGCGGGGTTGTTTTCCCCCATAGACTTCAGCTCCTCCGCCGCTTCCTTTATGGTTTGAATCTTGGCATCCAGGGCCTGTAAATCGATTTGTTGGTCTGCCATGATGTTTTTTCTCCTTCTTGAACCGGTTATGTCCTGGAGCAGATAGCTAAGGCTCGTCTTCTCCCGGGATCCACAGACGGTATTTTTGTTGTGGGAGAAGCAGAACCGCAGAAGATCCCGCAGGGGCGGCCCCCTCAATGGGTCTTCCGGAGATCCTTGAACCGCTTGGCCTTGACTTCGTACCGGGGAAGAGACTCGTACTCGTGGAATTCCAGCTTGTATCCAAGGTTGGTCTTAACCCGGAGTTCGTCCTTGAGGCGGCCTGCGATCTCTTCCTGCCTGCTCTTGAATTCCGGCATGAGTTCCACCTTGAGGGTGATCCGGTCGACATCCCCTACCTTGTCGACCACCACCTCGAACTCGTCGCTGAGTTCCTTGAAACCTCGCACGACTTCTTCGATGGCTGCCGGAGCCAGCAGAACTCCCTTGACTTTTGTGATATCGTCGGCCCTTCCGATGATCCCCCCCTTTATCAAACGAAAGGTCCGGCCGCAGGGACAGGCTTCTTCTCCCCACACGATGATGTCCTTGGAGTCGAAGCGGATGCACGGCTGGGCGACCCGGTCAAGGGCCGTTATGATCATCTTGCCGCGTCTGCCGGGTTCCAGGATGGGCTCCCCGGTATCCACGTCTTCGATCTCCACCAGGAAGAAGGCCTCGTTCACGTGGAGCCCGCCGGACTGCTCCTCGCACTCGAAGCACCATGCGCCGATTTCCGTGGCCCCCGCGTGATCGTAAACCTTGGCGTTCCACGCCTCCTCCATCCGTTGCTTTGTGGTGGGGATGGAGGCCCCGGGTTCCCCGGCGCAGGTGATCTTGTTGATGGTCATCTCCCTGGGGTCAAGCCCCATCTTGTTTCGTGCCGTGTCCGCCATTCCCAGGACGTAAGTAGGGGTCGCCATCATGGCTGTGGGTCGCAATTCCTGGATCTTGAGAATACGGGCCTGGGTATCCAGAACGCCGCCGGGGATCACCTCGCAGCCGATCTTCTCCGCGGCGTAATGGGCCGCCCAAAAGGCCACGAATACGTTGTAGCCGAAGGGGAGGAAGACACGGTCCTGCGGCCTGTAACCCTGGGCCCAAAGGATATAGGACCAGCACTCGGCCCACCACTCCCAGTCCTGCCAGGTGTCCGGCTGGTACACGGGTTGTCCTGTGGTTCCGCTCGTCTGGCGGAACTCGGTCACCTCCTCCAGGGGAACGCAGAGGGCGTCACCGTAAGGAAACGGGTCCTTTCTCTGGATGTCCCGCATCATGCTCTTCTCGACCTTGGGAACCCGCCGGATGTCCTCGAAAGAACGGATGTCTTCGGGCTTGATCCCCGCCTCGTCGTACAGGGATCTGTGGAACTTGGAATGTTCATAGGCCCACTGGAAGATTCTCCTGAACTTCTTGAGCTGGAGATCTCTCAGTTTTTCCCCGGGCAGGGTTTCCAGCAATGGGTTCCAGTACTTTTGTTCGGTATACATATCGCCCCCTTTTCTTGAAAAAAATATTGATCATTAACGGTCTGCCGGGATATCCGGTTTAAGGGTTTCACCATGTCTCCCGGAGCATCCGGCGTTTTTGTTGCAGCCCGGACCGTCCTCTTGGAACTTGCCTGCAAGGCCGTCGGCCCCGCCCCCTCCGGCAAAAGAGGAATAGTCCCGGGAAAGGCTGTCAGCTCATGGCCAGACGCTCATCTATGGTTCTGGCCGTTTGCTTCAGGAGTTCACCGTAAGATGCCACGTCCTTGTCCTGGATCTGACTGTTCAATCCCAGGATGTAGATGGCGGTCATGAGGTTCTGTTTGTAGTTGTTCAGGGGCACCGCCAGGGCCCGGATGCCCTCTATGTATTCCTGGTTGCTGTAAGCGTAACCATCCTCCCTGGTTTTACGGATCATTTCCATGAACTTTCCCTTGTCCACTATGGAATAAGGGGTGTAAGGCTTCAACTCATAACGCGACAAGATCTCCTCGATCTGTTCATCGCTCATCTTGGAAAGAATGATCTTACCCACGGCGCCGACCAGTATGTGGGTTGAGAGTCCGATTTCAGATGAGACTTTCAGGTGGATGGGGGAATCAACCTTATCCATGGTTACGACATGGTCTCCAACGAGGACTCCGAGATAGGCCGAAAGATGGAGTTTCCTGTGAATGTCCTCAAGGAAGGGGTGCACGGTTCGGATCAGCTCGGAGCTGTTTCCGGCCGCCCTCCCGAGGGAATAGAGGCGGGCACCGAGGCGGAATTTGTTTTTCTGGGTCTGTTCAAGAATTCCCAGATCCAACAGGGTGTATACCATATTGTAGACGGTCCCCTTATGGTAGCCTAAACGCCTTGCGATTTCACTGATTCCGAGGGCCTGATCGGTTCTGGAAAGGATTTCAAGTAGATTGAAACATTTCTCGATCGCCGGGACCTTCTTGTAGTTTATTTTAGTCCGGTCCATAAAATTCATATATAGAAAACAGTTGTTTTATGAAGAAAACAGCTATTCTATAGCTAACATGTGTCTGTTTGTCAAGAAAAAAGGTCTTTCTGTATGGATTCTTATGAAGAGCCGGACGATTTTTTATGCAAAATGACGAAGGGGGCTCCACCAAGGAAAGGCTATTGACAATCATCCATCAAACCTGTTGAGATATCTTTTACAGGTTGTTGACCCCGGAGCATGCATGACAAATTTTGAAAGAAGTCATTTATTTAATGATTGTAGACTGGTGGACATCTCTCCAGGTCAGATTGCATTCACTGGAAAGGTGCCGTCAGGAAACATCAAATTTATTCAAAATTTGTCACCCTTCGGGATTGCCGATTTTGTCTAATCTGCTGCGTTGTAAGGCGCTTGAAGTACTGAAAGTACGTCTTCGCACCTTCGGGAAACTTGGCAATTGCATAATCCGGGTTGAAAAATTATTTCGTTTTCATTTAAGGCCCGGCGTTTCACGGGGCCTCGATGACCTGAGAGGGGGAGCGGAATGCCGTTAATCCGCGGCTTTTCGATTCCACCGGAACCAAAAACAGAGGGAGAACTCATGAAGGAAAAAAGCCGGAAAAAGATGTCCACCAGGGACACCAAGAAGGGGCACATGGGGTCGGTTTTATTGGTCCTTGTCGTTGTACTGGGGATTTTCATACTCGCGGTTATGGCCCTGAATTCCAGGAAGCCGGGGCCCCTCGTACTCGAGGACGTGGATGCGAATGTCAAGGGTGCCCATTTCATTCGGACCAATCAGGCCCTGGTCAAACAGATGCTCGAGAACTGGATGCCGAACGATCTTTTCTGGCCGACCGTATTCCTTGACAACATGCCCAATTTCCAGATCGGCGAGCTGGAGGTGGTTCGATACAACGTGAGGGTCCTGCGGGACAACCTTTCCAGGATGCGCACCACGGACAAGCTGGATCCCTTTGCGGAGGCCGCTTTCACAGCCCTTTCCAACGACCCTTACAAGTGGTGGTTCCCCTCCGCGGAGAGCAAGTGGAAATTGGGATATGATCAGCTCGAATCCTTTTACCGGAATCTACTCACCGGAAAGTCTGATTTCTACCCGAGGGCCGACAATTTGGTGGAACTCCTCACTCAGTACGCTTCACTTATGGGAGGAGTCAATACAAGGCTTATCAACGCCCCGGGAGACATCAGCCAGACCCTGATGATCGAGGAAAAGGCTGGCGAAACCGCTCCCTCCCAGGGAGGTTCCACCGTGGTGGATATCAATATACCCTGGTACCGGGTAGATGATAATTTTTATTACGCCCAGGGTGTGGCCTATGCCCTCAATGAATCCTTCAAGGCGATCCGCTCGGATTTCAAGGAAGTGCTCGTGGACAAGAATTCCTTGTTACTTGTGGATAAGATCCTGGAGGTGCTTGGGCGTTGCCAGTTCGAGCCCCTGATCGTATTCAACGGAGATCCCGACAGCATTTTCGCCAACCATTCCTTGAACCTATCCGGTCTCTTCAACGATGCGAGACAAAAGATCCAATCCCTCGTTGTCGCCTTGAAGGAAGGTTGAGCCGGGGCCGGATACCGCAGGACCAGACGATGCACGAGATGTCCATCGCCAGGGACATGATCCGGATCATCAGGGAGGAGATGGAATCTCATGGTATGCGAAGGGTCAAAAGCGTGTACCTCCGCCTGGGAAAGATGACCGGTGTGATCCCTGAATCTCTTTCCTTCTGCTTTGAGGTGATGATCCAGGGAACGGAACTGGAGGGGGCTCGTTTGATCACGGAAGTGCTTCCACTCATGGGAATGTGCAGGGAGTGCGGGTGCCGCTTCGAGATAAGGGATTATACCTTCCTGTGCCCTTCCTGCGGGAGCTCCGAGGTGGAACCTGTTTCGGGCAGGGAACTGGAGGTCTTTGAACTGGAGGGCGAGTGAAATCATGAAGGTATCGGTGGTGCGAAACGTCCTGGAGGCGAACGAGCGCATAGCAAACCAGAACCGGGAGATTTTCGACCTGAACAGGGTCCTGGTCATCAACCTCATGAGTTCGCCGGGGGCCGGGAAGACAAGTCTCCTTGAAAAGACTATCGATGCATTGAAGGAAGACCTGAAGCTGGGCGTCATCGAAGGAGACGTGCAGTCTACCCGTGACGCGGACCGTATCGCCCGAAAGGGGATTCCGGTCATTCAGATCAACACCGGAGGCGCCTGCCACCTGGACGCCAATATGGTGAGGGACGCCCTGGGGCGAATGGAGATCAAGGGGCTGGATTGCCTCATCATTGAAAACGTGGGGAACCTGGTCTGCCCCGCTGAATTCAAAGTGGGGGAAGATCACAAGGTGATGATTCTAAGTGTGACCGAGGGGGACGATAAGCCGGAGAAGTATCCTCTCATGTTTCGGGAGTCAAGGGTGCTTTTGATCAACAAGATCGACCTTCTTCCCTACGTAACATGCAGCGTTGAAAGCATCATGGAGGCGGCCAGAAAGATCCGGCCGGACCTTGAGGTCCTTGAGATCTCCTGCAAGACGGAAGAGGGGCTGATATCGTGGTTTGAGTGGATCCGTAGAGAGATCCGGGCGAAGAAGGAAGGAGAGTCTCCCTGGGGGGGCGGTGACGATTAGGAGCCTTCAGGGCCAGGGGTTCTTCCCGGCCTTATTGGCGCTTTTCGCGGCAGTCCGGACCCTGACCCTGGGGGGCCAGGGAGACCATGATTTTTTGGGCGATTCCCCGCCCCAGGGCCAGGCGGGAGCATTCGTGACCTACGATCATCCGGCCTTTGCCGTTGTTGTTGATCACCTCCAGGATGTCTCCCGGGCGAAACCCCATTGCAGCCAGCCTGCCGATCATCTCCCTTCCCCCCCTGATTTCCTTGATGATGACACTTTCACCGTTTTTGGCCATGGCGAGGGGGAGCAACGGCCTCCTCTTGGCCAGGCATGCGCTGCAGAGGCCGTAAATCTCCATCTTGTGCTGGAGCATATGGAACCCTCTCCGGGCCGCTATCTGGAGCTGAAGCCGTTCCAGTGCCTCGTCCCTGAACTCTTCGATTTTCCCGCACCTGGTGCAGATAAGATGGTCGTGGTGGCGGCCCAGATGGCGATGCTCGTAACGGGGGGGCTGGCCTTCAAATTGTTTTTTCTGGGCGAATCCGTGTTCTACCCAGCGATTGAGACATTGCTGAACAAAGGCGGGATCGTAATCGTATCCGCTTTTCCTGAGGATCTCCACCAGGTCTTCGACCGTCACATGCTCCTCGGTCCCCAGAAAGGCGTCGATCACATGGAGCCTCTTGTCCAGGTCCCCGGTGGTGTCTGATTCGATGAGGTTCCTGAAATTGTCCTTTTCAAACTCGTTGTCATGGATCATGGGAATAGGTCCTTCAGATCCCGGAATAGAAAGGGTTACTGTTTTTTCCTGCACTCCGGGCAATAACCCAGCACATCCATCCTATGGTCTATGATTTGAAAGCGGTACCTCTCCTCCAGGCGCTTTTCGATATTTTTCAGCTCCTCTTCGTAAAATTCAATGACCCTCCCGCACCGAATGCAACGGAGGTGGCAGTGGTGTTCCCGGCCGTACAGGGGTTCGTAATGCATGTGTCCGTCCTGGTGCCATACTTCCTTGATGAGGCCGCATTCCAGGATAAGCGGAAGGTTGCGGTAAATGGAGGCCTTGGAAACCTTGCTGCCCTTTTTGCGAAGCCGTAGGTAGAGCTCATCTACATCGAAATGTTCCCGGCTCGCGAAGATCTCCTCGATGATCATTTCCCTTTCAGGGGTGTTCCGCAGGCCTTTCTCACCAATGAAGGAACGGAAAAGCTCTACCTCCTCTCCCATTTTGCGCTCCTATTGCAATTTATTATCAACAATAATAATGGCCGAGACCCTCTTTGTCAAGCCGGCCTACCGTGCCCCATTCCTTTTCTAACCATTGCGGGAGAAGTAACCGACGTATCCCTGGATGCAGTGGGTAATGAACAGGATTTCCCTTTCTTTTTCCCAGGGAGCCATGTCCTTGAAGGCGGCGAGGCAGGAGTCTTTCTCCAGGAGCCTGTTGATGCAGACTTCCGTAAAGGCTTCAGTCCCTTTTCTAAATTCCTCTCCAATTACCTCTTCCCAAAGGAGAAGCTGGTCCAGGGCCCTTTTTAAGAATTCGTGGGAACTCGAGGCCTTCCCGAAGTGGATATAATAGAGGGGTTGATCTTCGAAGGCGAGTAGGCGCTTAAGGCTTTCCTCGTATTTTTCGAGAAAAAAGACCGGAGGGGTGGCGGGTCGGGTATAGGGGGTCCCATTGACTTCTATGAAAATTCCGCCGGCCTCCCCGGCGAAAAGATGTCCCCTGTAAAGAAAGCTCAGGTGGTGCGCTGCGTGCCCCGGAGTTTCGATGATTGTAAGCCCCTCCACCTTTGCCTCTTTGTGTGAGAGAAGAGAAGCCTGAGGGACGGGCCGGATAGGCCCGTAAGTGTCCATTAAATCCCCAAGGACCTCCCTGCTGGCGGCTTCGAGTCTGCCGGGGGAAATGAGATGGGGGAGCCCTTTCTCGTGACAGACGATTTTGCTTTCCGGAAAGTAATCCAGGAAGCGGCCCAGGCCTCCCGCATGGTCTGCATGGATATGGCTCAGGAGGATGTAATCCACCCGATCCACTCCTCGTGTCTCCAGGGAGGATATCAACTGGTCGATGGAGTTGTTGGGTCCGACATCGATTAGAAGGTTCCGGTCTCGATCCGCGATAAGCCAGGATCCGATAAAATTTTCAAATCCTGGGCGGTCCTGTTTGAGTGGCAGTAAAACTGGTTCCATGATTCTCCTTTCATCTTCTATATCTATCGTGGGGAGGAGGCCCGGGTCCCCGCTCCTTTTCAGCATCACCTGTGCATGTGCCCGTAAAGGTCCCTGAGAATTCTTTCGGCGATCCTCGCCATCGCCCCGCTCATGGCCTCGGCTACTGCCTCGGGGGTTCTGTCCTTGCAAGGTTGTTCTTCCCGATAGGTCTTCTGGAAGATTACCCCGCGCTGGATGTTTGGTTCCCGATCGGCAATAAGGGCCACCGAGAGCGTGAGAACCGCCTTCCAGGTTTCTCCGGTGTCCCATTCGAAGAATTCGTCCACCGATCCTTCCAGGAGATAATCTGAAGGCCCCTTGCTGTCATAAGGAAGTACGGCCTTGAAAAGACCACTGGATTTGAGGTCTCTTTGGAGATAGGAGCTCACGAGGTCGCCGGGGTTCGCCCGCCACTTGTGGTAATGGTAGGTCTGTCTCCTGAAGGCTTTGTCCCTGTAAACAATGGGGATCCTGTTGTAAGGGGCCGCCACGCTGAAGCGCTGGACCCGGACTACGCACTCAAGGGGTCTAAGGCCCTCCAGGCGGGGCGGGGGATATTCAAGCGTATAGTAATCCACCTTGTTGCTGGGCTGTTCCAGGCCCAGGCAGGAAGGGAGGAGAAGGAAAAGGCCGACAATGATCACCTTAATGCGCTTGACACGGTTCATCTGGAGGACTCCTTTGGATCTTTGAAAAAGCCTGACCCCCCTGCCCGATCTTCCGCCTTCGTCACGGCTACGGCGGACCCCGGGCTGCGTCAGACTCAAACCAGGGACCCGCCCGAAGGGAGGAAGGTCAAGGCGAAGCATAGACAAATTTTAATCCTCGTTCTGTTTTTTCACGGCCTTTCGGGGTTGAAGCTCCCGGGGCGGGGGAGGTTCCCCGAAGAGCAGCCGGGAGGGATGTTCCGAGAGGGATTCGAGTAGCCGATCCAGGTTTTCACTCGCCTTTTCCAGATTTTGGGCCGTCACCATGAGGGATGCCTTGAGATCATACAGGGAATCATCCGTATCCTTGAGCAGGACCGAGCCCTTCTCAAGGAAAAGGTTGGCGTTTTTCATGGTGCGGTTGAATTCATCGAAGGCGGTGTGGAGATTTGCGCCTTCCCTTGCGAGAATGTCTTTCACCTGGGTAATGGCATCCCGGCCGTTGTCCATCATCCCGGCGGCCTTGTCAAGGGTGACGTTCAGGGATCGAGCCGCCTCTTCCACTGAAGCCAGGATGGCCTCCCATCGCTCATCCCGCAGGAGGCGGCCGGCGCTGTCAAAGGAGTCCTGGATGCTCCGGGACAGGCCCTTCAAGTCCGCATCGGATACGGCCTGGTTTAGATTGCTGATCGTGGCCTTGACCATATCCGAGATCTCCCGGAGCTTCAGGGACTTGATTTCCTGCAGAACGTCGTCCAGACCTCCGAGCAGCAGGCTGATGTCCGAGGGTTTGGAGGCCACAACGGGGTATTTGGAAGGGAAGCTCAAGGGAGGGGAGCGGTCAGGCTCTCCAGGCTTTTTACGGTCCAGTTCCACGAACATGCTCCCTGTGATACCCACGGATTTCAACTGGGCCACGATGCTGCTGTCCAGCTCTTGGCCGGATTCGATCTTCATGACGACCTGGATCAGCTTGGAATCAGGCGCCACCTCGATCCGGTCCACCCGGCCTATGGAGACGCCCCTGTATTTGACCGGAGAATCGATATCCAGGCCCTGGACGGACTCGTTGAAATAGGTGACGTAATATTGACCCTTTTCAAGGAAACGGGACATCCCCAACCAGATAACCGCAGCAACGGCCAGGGCGAGACCGCAGAACACGAAGAGACCGACGGAAAATTTCATTCTCTGGGCATTCATGGGGGAAGGTCCTTATATCCTACCTGCCTCGCGCCCATCCATAAATGTCTGATTTTTCCAACTCTCAAGTCAGGCTCAAATTTTCCCAGTTATGGATGGACACTACCTCATATTCTCAGCCTGCCGGTTGAAGAATTGCTTCACGAATCGATTCTTGCTGTGATCCTTCAGATAATGCGGGTCGCCTTCAGCGATGATCCCGCGGGCCCTTTTGTCCAGCATGATGACCCGGTGGGCCACGGTGAAAATGCTTTGCAGTTCATGGGTCACGATTACCATGGTGGTGCCCAGGTTTTGATTGATCTTGATGATCAGTTCATCGAGTCCCGCCGAGGTAACAGGATCCAGTCCCGCGGAGGGCTCATCAAAGAACAGGATTTTCGGAGTCAAGGCCATGGCCCGGGCCAGTCCGGCCCGTTTTTTCATCCCCCCGCTGATCTCGGAAGGAAGGTAATCCTCATAGCCCTCCAGGCCCACCAGTCCGAGCTTCATGGTGACCAGGGTGTCCAGGGTCTCCTTGGGAAGGTCCGTGTGTTCGAGGATTGGAAGGGCCACATTCTCCGCCAGGGTCATTGACCCCAGGAGGGCGCCGCTCTGGTAAAGGATCCCGATTTTCCTCAAGACCTTCCGGAAAGTGCCTTCGTCGCACCTGGTGATGTCGTCTCCGTCGATTATGATTTTGCCCGAGACGGGCTGGAGGAGGCCCACCATGTGTTTCAACAGGGTGCTTTTTCCACATCCGCTCCCGCCCAGCACCACAAAGATCTCTCCCTCGTAAACATCGAAGGAGACATGGTCGAGGACGATCTCTTCGCCATATCCTCCCACCAGTTCCCGGACGCTGATGATCGGCCTTCTCATCGCCCCCTTTCCCCCTCAACCCCAGTACCGAAGGATTACGGCGAAAAGGGAATCCGAAAGTATGATCAGGAATATGCTGCTCACCACGGCTGAGGTGGTGGCTTGGCCTACCCCGGCGGCGCCCCCGCTGACCCGGAATCCCCTTAGGCAGCCGATCCAGGAGATCAACAGGGCGAACACCCCGCTCTTGGCGAATCCCCAGGCCACGTCGAAAAGAGTGAGGGTCTTGATGGTCTGGCTCATGTAAGCGCTTGCCGTAAGATCCAGCATGAAGATCCCTACGATCATACCTCCTGCTATGGCGAAAAGGTCCGAGAAGAGGGTCAGGAAGGGAACGACCACAACGCTGGCGATGATCTTCGGGACCACCAGGAAACGGGTGGGATCGAACCCCATGGTGAAGAGTGCATCCACCTCCTCCGATATCTTCATGGTGCCGATTTCCGCCGCAAAGGAAGAGCCGGATCGGCCCGCCACGATGATGGCCGTCATGATGGGCCCCAGTTCGCGGACCATGGCCAGGCTCACCAGGGAGGCCACGTAGATGTTGGCGCCGAACTGCTGGAGCTGAACCGAAGACATGAAGGCCATGATGAGGCCGAGGAGGAAACTGATGAGTCCCACGATGGGGAGGGCATCCACCCCGGTTTTCTGCATGTAAAGAAAGGTGTCTTCGAGACGGAGTTTCCTGGGGTGGACCAGGATGAAGAGGAGCGCAAGGGTGACGGAGCCGAGGAAAGAGATCATGTATTTCAGATCTCCCAGGATCCTCAAAGTCCCTTCCCCCAGGCGCACGAAGGTGCCGGGACGGGGGGGCTTTCCAAATGCATGCTTCCGGCCCGCCGAATCCAGGTCGAAAAGGGAAAGGATCTCCTTGACCTTGCCGCTCGCATTCAAAAGCCGGTAACCGCCCCTCTCCGGGTGCAGGGTCTTTTTCAGTTCAAGGAGGACCAGGGCCCCGAAGTCATCAAGGTAAGAGACATCCATCAGGTCCACAGTCAGGAAAGAAGGCGGATGTTTTTTCAACCGCGGGAGCAATTCGCGGAGCAGGGGCGCCGCGCTGGAGGAGTCCAGCACGCCCTTGAAGCGAATCCTCGTGCCTTTGTCATCTTCGGTAAGGATATAGCGGAAGGGCGGCTTTTCTATGGATCGGTCGGGGATCATGGTTTTTTGAAACGAAAATTCCTCAGTCCCTCTTCATCTACGCCGTAATTTTCCTTGAGCAGTTCAACATCCATCTGAAAGATGAGCCAGCCCAAGAAACGTCCCTCCTTCGTCAATTCGAAGGCGAGTTCCAAACCCTTGCGTCCCATGGGGTGTTCCTTGCTGACCCGGTAAACCACCAGGACCCTGTGAAGGGAGTTGTCGTCTCCCTGGAATTCTATCCCTGCGTAACTGTTTCCACGCATCCGTGAGGCCTGGAAGTCTTTTTCCGGTGAATAGGCGTCGAAGACCCTTTTCCGGGGATCCAGGAGCACCAGGCCCACATAAGGGGATCGTTCGCTCTGGATCTGGAAGAACTCCTTCATTACGGCTGTGGTCTTTTCCCTGTCTCCGTTGATCATGGGCTCGGCCAGCAAGGACTTCAGGAGGAGCAGATCCCTGGCGATTTGGTCTCGGAGGCTTGACTTCTTGAGATCCACCGTCTTTTGTGTATCCACGAGGTAGGGATAGCCGAAGAACAGCCCCGCCCCTATAAGAACGAGGAGGATCAAGGGAGGCAGGATCAGGTTCCTGGCCCGTTGGTAGCGTCTCTCTAACTTCTTGACCGAGGTCACGTCCCGCCCGAGGGAGAGCACCCCCTGGCAATCGTGTTGTCCGTCGTAAAGCAAGGTCGTACTGGTGGAGACATAGCGTATGCCCATTTCGGGATGGCGTACCTTCAGGATTTTTTCCCGAACCGAATACCTGGACTCCACTTCTTCCAGGAAATCGCGGTAGGCGTGGGGTTCCTCGTAGATCTCCTCCACGTTGCGATTCTGCATCTGGGTCCAGTCCCGGCCGTATAGTTTCTCGGCGGCGGAGTTCCAGGTGAGGATCTTGCCATCCCGGTCCGTTAGAATCACGGCGTCGGGAAGCTGGTCGCAGAACTCCTTGAGTCCGAAGAGGATCTGGCTGGTCTCGTTCAGGCGGCGGGCGAGGGCCTTGGTGATGGTTTCGGCGGCGTCCGGAAAGTCCCTCAAGAACTGGGTGATCTCCTCCCTGGGGATGCAGATGACCGTTACGTCATCCCTGGCCCGGGCCGTGGCTGTCCTCTTGGAGTCAAGGAGAAAGGACATCTCCCCGAAGAGGGCCCCCTTCTCCTTGATCTCGTTGATCTTCATGTTGCCCTTGATGATTTCCAGTTCGCCGGATACCAGGATGTAGAGATCCTGTGCATCGTCCCCTTCGAGGAAGATGATGTGTCCGGCCTGGTAGTGGGTAATATACTTCTCAAGGGCCGGGTGATTGACGACCTCGTCCAGCATGGTAAATGTGCCTGAAATTTCAAATAATATTCAATCGAGTATAGAGAAAAGCCTTGCCGGAGTCAAGGACGCTCTTATAGGCGACGGGAGAGAGGGACCTTTTGCGGATCGGACACAGGGGCCGCAGGCCCCCGGGTTGACCTGGGAAAGGAAAGACCGTGCCCTGCGGGACCCTATTTAAACCCCGCGGTAGTTATGGTATGGTTGTCGTGCCGCATCCATGGGGAGGAGGTGAACATGGAGGTCAATGCTCTTCGGGTTTTCAAGCCGGGTGAAGTGATCATAGAGGAAGGCTCGAAGGGGACGTCTGCCTTTATCGTGCTCTCAGGGGCCGTTGAGGTACTCAAGAGATCGGTAAAGGGAGAGGTCTTAGTGGCAACCCTGGGAGTTGGCCAGGTCTTCGGGGAAATGGGGTTGATAGAGGATCGTCCCCGTTCGGCCACGGTAAGGGCCCTGACGGAACTCAAGGTGCGGGAGATAAATCGTGAGGATTTCAACGAACTCCTGCGGACCAAGCCGTCGGTGCTCATTCCGATCATGAAGTCCCTTTTTGAGAGGCTTCGGCAGGCGGGCGACCGGCTGGCCGCTTGCTGGGATCCGGAGGGAGAGGTGGAACGCTCCTTCGAAGTGATCATGGAGGGCCAGACCGCCGAGGCCAGAGAAGTACTCGAGGGGCGTCGTCTTCTCATCACCAAATTTCCGTTTCTCATAGGTAGAGAGGCGGAAAGTCCGGCGACGGACGTGTTTTACAATAATGATCTCTTCATCAGGGAGAGCCGACCTTATTTGGTCTCCCGTAACCACCTGGCTATCAGCAACGAGGGAGGGAGCATGTGGATCCTCGATCGGGGAAGCGCCTTCGGCACAATTGTCAACGGCCGGGAGATCGGCGGTGAGACCGGGATACTGCGCGCCCCCCTCGATAAAGAGGAAAACCAGTTGATAATCGGGCCCGCTACCTCCAGATTCATCTTTCTCCTGAAGGTCGTACCTCTGTAAACCCGACCCGCCTCCGAACCTCCAGGGGGAGAGTGGTTGGTACCCGTCAGGAATCCGATTTCCGCTCCCAAAGGCCCGAAGCCCTGGAAAGCAATCCGAATCAAGGAACAGCCAATGCCCGCATTTTCCTTTGTCCATGCCGCCGACCTTCACCTGGACACCCCCTTTTCGGCCGTTCGGCGGAATAACGAGGAACTGGGATCGGCCCTTCGCCGGGCCGCCTTCGATGCCTTTGAGGGCCTGATTCGGCTTTGCCTCGAAAAGACCGTGGATTTTCTGCTCGTAGCGGGCGATGTCTTTGACGGAGGGGAGCGGAGCATCCAGGCCCAGGTCCGCTTCAGGGCCGGGCTGGAACGTCTTTCGGAGGCCGGCATTCGGACCCTTGTGGTCCACGGGAACCACGATCCCTTGTCCAGTTGGTCCTCGAGCCTTCAATGGCCCCCGGGGGTCCATGTGTTCGGGGAGCGGTTGGAAACCGTCCCCGTCGAGAGGGAAGGGAGATTGCTGGCCCGCGTGCAGGGAATCAGCCACCCTAAAAGGGATGAGAGAAGAAACCTGGCCCGGCTCTTCAGGCGTGAGGACGCCGCCTTCCATATCGGCCTCCTCCACGCGAACGTCGGTTCCGATACCGGGCACGAACCTTATGCCCCCTGCTCCCTCGGTGACCTGAGGGAGGCCGGGATGGATTACTGGGCCCTTGGCCACGTGCATTCCCGGAGAATCCTTTCCCCGGATTCCCCGGCCGTGGTCTATCCTGGAACCATCCAGGGCCGCAATATTCGTGAGGCGGGGGAAAAGGGGTGCTATCTCGTGCGAGTGAGCGAAAGCAGGGAGATCGATCTGGAATTTCACCCCACCGATATGATCCGCTGGATCCTGCGGGAGATCCGAATCAACGGGCTGGAGACGGAACAGGATCTCCTGGAGACGCTTGAGAGGACTTGCGAGGAGATCTCTCTGGACGGGGCGGGACGTCCTGCCATCGCTCGTATCAGGCTTACCGGAAGCGGTCCCCTGCACCGCCGTCTCATGCGGCCCGAGTGGGTGGATGAGCTCCTGGAAGTGCTTCGGGAGGCGTGGATGGCCCGGGATCCCTTTCTCTGGGTGGAAAGGTTGGAGAGGGATACCTCACCGCCTGCGGACCTGGAGACCCTCGCCCGGGGAGAGGACTTCCTGGGGGAGCTGCTTCGCTATTCCCGTGCCCTGCGTAGGGAGCCGGATTTCGAGGAACGCATAAGAAGGGAATTGGCCCCCCTTTTTGAAACCCCGTGGTCGAGGAACTTCCTGGATCCTCCCGACCCGGGAAAACTGAAAGAGTTGCTTCGGGCGGCGGAGGGTATTTGTTTTGAGGAGCTTTCGGGCGGAGAGGAAATCGATTGAGACTGGAGCGGATTTACATCGACGGTTTCGGGGTGTTTCACGATCTCCTGATCGAGGGGTTGTCCCCGGGACTCACGGTATTCCTGGGGCATAACGAGTCCGGGAAGACAACGCTTCTAAGTTTTGTGCGCACCTTGCTCTTTGGTTTCCCCCGGGGAAAGGAAAATCCTTACCCTCCCCTTGCAGGCGGAATGCACGGGGGGAACGTGACCCTGACAGCGGCCGATGGGGAAGTCTACCAGGTGGAGCGCCGTCCAGGGCCTCACGGCGGGAGGGTGAATGTGTTTTGCCGCGACAGGGGAACCAGCGGGGGAAGGGAGCTCCTGGAGCGCCTCCTCGGGACGGCCAGCCGAACCCTTTACAGGAATGTGTACGCCTTCAGCCTGTCTGAACTCCAGCACTTCGAGACCCTGAATGACGCAGCGCTCCGGGAAGCCCTTTACAGCGCCGGGGCCGGCCTGGATTCCCATGTGCTGAACAGTTTCAAGGGCAGGCTTGAGAAATGGGAGGATCGTCTTTACAAGCCCAGGGGAAACAAGCCCCGGATCAACAGCCTTCTCCGGCGCCTCAGGGAAATCCGGAAGGAAAAGCAGGCCCTCCATGGAAATCTGGACCGCTACGACGAGATCAGGTCCAGGATCCCGGAATTGGAAGGGAAAATCGCGAAGATCGAGGAAGAGCGTATAGGCCTTTCCCGGGACCTGGGAAGGATCGAGACGAGGATTCGGGCCTGGCAGGACTGGGTCCATATCCGGGTGACCGCCGAGAAACTGGAGTCCCTCCCCACCATAGATGATTTCCCGGCCGACGGAGTCGCCCGGCTCGACACCCTGTCGGCCCGGCTCGCGGACGTGGAAAAGAGCCGTCTTGAGAAGCAGGAAGACCTGGAACGCCTGGAGGGGGATCTTTCGGACCTCAAACGGGATCCCGGGATCCTGGCCCTGAAGGAGGAAATTGGACGGATCCAGATGGGACAGGGGCGATTCGAGGCCCTTTGCCAGGAGCTTCAAAGTTTAAGGCTGGAGATCGCCGGGGCGGAAAGGCGCCTGCAGGAAGACTTGGAACGATTGGGCCCTGGATGGGGAGAGGACAGGATCCTCTCCTTTGATCTTTCCATCGCCCTGGCAGAGGAGGTCCGGCGCCAAGGGCAGGCCCTTGCCCGGGCCGAGAGGGAACTTCAGGGAAGACGGGCGGTTCATGAAGGCATCGTCTCCCGATTGCGGGAGGCGGAGGAGGCCTTCGGGGTTCTTCAAGCTGGGTTGAGGGGTGACTGGGAGCGGCTGGAAGAGAAGGAGAGGGCTTGTCGCCGCCTGGCCCGTTTTCAACATCGCCTGGAATTCCTGGAAAGGGATCTCGGTCACCTAAAGGAACGCCTGGAAGAGTGCCGGGAAGAGCAGGAATCCCTCTTGGGGGCCCTTGAAACAGGGAAAGGGAGGCAGCGCCTGATCCCCCTTCTCTTGGCCCTGGGCCTCCTGGCGTTGGCCTGGGCCGCATACGGGAGAGAAGTGGCTCCGGAGGTCTTGTTGCCGGGGATCCTTTTGCTCCTTGCCCTTCTGTTCTGGGTGTTCCGGCGGGAGACACCAGGGCTGGCGCGAATCCAGGCTCGCCTCCGGGACCTGAAGGGTAGGGTGGAGGACCTGGAGGAAAGGAAGTCATCCGCTGAGAAGGAGAGGGAGTCGATCCTCGAGGAGATGGATAAGTTTGCCCGGATCCTGGGAGTGGGGGAGGTTCCGGATCCCGGGGTGCTCGAGGAGATCGAGCGGGGCCTGGCGGATCAGGCCGATGCCCGAAAGGCATGGCGGCGGGCACAGGAAGAAGTGGATCGGATCCGACGGAGGCGGGAAGAGTCCCTGGCAGAGCTCGAGGCCGAGACGTCGAGGTGGGAGGAGATCCAGGGGAGGTGGGAGCGCTGGCTGGAGGAAAGGGGCCTGGACCCGGGTCTTACGCCGGAAGGAGCCTTGGAGGTGATTGGGTTGATCCGATCCTGCCGGGAGCAGATCCAGTCCCTGGAACGCCTCAGGGATCGCCTTGGGGCCGCGGAGGAGGAAAGGTCCGTTTACGTGTCCCTGGTCAATGAGGTCATGGCCCGCAGCGGGGAGGTTCCGGGAACAGGTAAAGACATAGAGGGCAGGGTCCAGGGAATCGTCGAGAGATACCGGGAGGCTGAACAGGCCGAGCAGAGGTGGATCCTGATCACCAGAGAGATCTCTTTGTGCCGTGAATCCATGAAGCGGCTGCAGGAGCGTGCCGCCGCCCTCGAGGCCCGGATCAGTGACCTCCTGGCCGCAGGAGGAGCCGATCATGAAGAGGAATTCCGAAAAAGGGCCGGGATTTTCGAGAAACGCAGAGCCCTGGAAGGGGAACTGGAGATTCACAAGGACAACCTGAAACGCCTCGCCGGGCATTCAGAAGACCTGGCGGCTCTGGAGAAGAATCTTTCGGAAACCAGCCTGGAAGAGCTGGAGCGGAGTCGAGCCGAACTTGCGGAAAGAATGGGGGAGTTGGTCGAGATCCGGGACCTCCTGAAGAAGGAACAAGCGACCCTGGAAGAACAGGCCCGCCAATTGATCCGCGATGACCGGATGTCCGCCCTCCGCTCTGAGGAGGAAGACCTACGGGCCGAACTGGCCGAACTGGCCGAGCAGTGGGCGGTGATCAGGATCGCCCGCAATCTGTTGCAGGGCGCCGCCCAGCGTTATGAGAGGGAACGCCAGCCCGCGGTGATCAGGGAGGCAGGACGCTTTTTCAAAATCCTCACCCTAGGCGCCTATTCCGCCATCGTGGCCCCTTTGGGGGAAGACCGTATCCATGTCGTCCGCAGGGATGGAGGCCGAAGGGAGATCGGAGAGTTGAGCCGGGGCACGGCAGAGCAGCTTTACCTGTCCCTCCGGTTCGGTTTCATCCGGGAATTTTCCCGCCGCTCCGAACCCCTGCCCGTCATCATGGACGACATCCTGGTCAATTTCGATCCTCCGAGGGCGAGGGCGGCCGCAAGGGCCATTTCCGAGCTATCCCTGGAACACCAAACCCTTTTCTTTACGTGCCACCCGGTTCTCGCCGGCCTGTTCAAGGAACTGGATCAACGGATTCCGGTACTGGAAATCTCGGAAGGAAAGATAAAGGGGCACGGGGAGTGATACTCTCCTGTGCCATGGTCCCGGACCGTAAAAAGAGGGCCGGGGTTACAACTCCTCCGGGGTGAAAGTCACCACGTCGTCGATCCTGCCTGTGTCCCCGAAGAACATAACCAGCCTGTCCACCCCCAGAGCGATGCCTGCCGAGGGAGGCATCCGGGGAAGGTCCTCGAGGAACCTTTCAGGGAGGGGATAGGTTTTTTTTCCGAGGGAGGCCCGTTTTTCCCTCTCCCGCAGGAAACGTTCTTCCTGTTCCCGGGCGTCCGTCAGCTCTGTGAAGGCGTTGGCCAGTTCAAGGCCGCCGCCAAGGTAAAGTTCGAAGCGCTCGGCCACCCCGTCCTCTCCCGGCTTGAGCCGCGAGAGGGCGGCCAGGGGGGCGGGGTAGTCGTAAAGGAAGACCGGCTTTGGGGAACCCAGGTGGGGTTCGATCTCAAGGGCCAGGATTTCATCGAAGCGCCCCGATTCCAGCGCCTCCTCCACGGAAATATGAGCGTACCGCTCGAAGGCCGCCCCAAGCGTCAGGCGTTCCCAGGGCCTCTCCAGTTTGACTTCCCTGCCCTGGTAGGTGAGCACCTCTCCGTGGCCGAGGTATTCGGCCACGAAACGGATCAATTCCTCGCACTCTTTCATGAGGTCTGTGTAATCGAATCCCGCGCGGTACCATTCCAAGAGGGTGAATTCCGGGAGATGAAGTCCTCCACGCTCTCCCTCTCGGAAACACTTGGCGATCTGGAAGATCCGGGGATAGCCTGCGGAAAGGAGCCGTTTCATGCAGAGTTCGGGAGAGGTATGAAGGAAGGCGCCGCCCGCCGCGACGGCGTCGATGTGAAGCTCCGGGGCGGGGGCGGGAATCAGGTAAGGGGTTTCGACCTCCAGGTATCCTCTCTTGGTGAAAAACACCCGCAAGGCCTGAAGAACCCGGGCGCGCAATTGGAGCAGAGACTTCCTGGCCAAGAGCCGCTCCGGGTCCGCTCCTGTGGCGTTATTCCTTGACGCGGGTGACATACTCCCCGGTTCGGGTGTCCACGGTGATTTTCGTTCCTTCCTCTATGAAAGGCGGGACCCGTAAAACATAACCGGTTTCGGTGGTCACGGGCTTGCTGTCACCCGAAACCGAGTCTCCCTTCACCCAAGGGTCGGCCTTGGTTACGGTGAGGTCCACGAAGTTGGGCAGCGTGATTCCGATGGGCCTCTCTCCAAAAAGGAGGATGTCCACCTCGAGGTTGTCGATCAGAAAATTCTTGGCCTCGCCCACCTGGTCCTCCGACAGCATGATCTGCTCGTAGTTCTCCACGTCCATGAAGTAGTATTCCTGCTCCTGGTTGTAGAGGTACTGCATTTTCCTCTCTTCCAGGTCAGCCGGTTCGAAGGTGTCCACGGAGCGGAAGGTCCGATCGACGATCACGCCCGTGATCATGTTTTTAAGCTTGCATCTGTACAAAGCCTGCCCTTTTCCGGGCTTGGAAAACTGAAAATCGATGATTACGTAAGGTTCATCGTCGAACTGTAATTTCAGGCCCTTTCTCAAATCACTCGCGTTGTACATGGCAGACTTCCTTTTTTTAAGATCCCACTCGGGGGATGGAACACAGTAAAATCGACGCCCTGGGTTATGACCTGACAGGGGGAATTTCCATCAAATTTTTAACGGGTTCAAGTTTGTTTGTGGGACCAAGTGATTTTTGTAATGAAAACCCGGCTTTAAGATTGGTGAATATATGAGAGGGAATGTTCGGTGTCAAGGCCAAAAGGCGGGAGGGCGGGGTGTTGACAAAAGGGAAGGGGTCGCTTAAAAGGAGCGGGGTTTCAAGGGAATCCAACCCTTAACCCTTGAAAACAACCGTACTTAAGAAAAACTAAAGGGGCCGCCCCGATGGTTGAGGGGTGGCTTCTTTCATTGGAGGCGTCCTTGCCGGCGCCCGTTGGAATACAGTGGCGAGGTGACTATTGATGAAAATCGGTCTGGTTGGACTTCAAAATTCAGGAAAAACAACGATCTTCAATGCCTTGACGCGCTCGGA
This sequence comes from Deltaproteobacteria bacterium, assembly GCA_019310525.1. Taxonomy (NCBI): domain Bacteria; kingdom Pseudomonadati; phylum Myxococcota; class Myxococcia; species Deltaproteobacteria bacterium. The sequence goes on from JAFDEE010000025.1 coordinate 27,718, forward strand.
GGCCCGGGTGGCGGCCTATTCGGAGGCCGGGGTTGGACCGAATCTCGCGGTTCTCGATGTCCCTGACAGCCGGGTGGACCGCCTGGCGGAGATCTACCGGCCCGAAAAGACGGTTTACGCCGCCCTGGAGCTGGTGGACTTTGGGGGCCTTACCGAGGGCGCAGCGAAAAGCGAGCTGTTCTCGGGGGCCGCGATGGCGCAGATCCGTAACATGGACGCCTTGGCCCATGTGGTCAGGAATTTCCCGGACGGCTCGGGTGCAGAACCCACCCCACTCCAAGATATCCAAAAGTTGGACGAAGAGTTCCTCCTCTCTGATCTTGTCGTGGCGGAAGGGAGGCTCGAACGGATCGAGCAGGGCTACCGGCGGGGACAGAAGTCAAATGCCCTGTTGCGGGAGGAGAAGATCCTCCGTAAGGTTCAAGCCCATCTTGCAGGAGACGAACCCCTTCGCACCCTGGACCTTGACCGGGACGAAGAGAAGGTCATCCGCGGCTTCCAGTTCCTGACCCGAAAGCCCATGATGGTCATCCTCAATTCGAGTGAATCCGGCTTCGGAAAAAACGGGGATCTGCTGGAAGAGATTGAAGATTCATACAAGGTGGTGGAATTCGCGGGACATTTCGAAATGGAACTATCCCGGCTGGAGGATGAGGAAGAGATTCGACTTTTCATGGAGGACATGGGGATCGAGGTCTCCGTGAGGGACCGCCTGTGCCGGGCGGCCTATGAGCTCCTCGGGTACATCAGCTTCTTCACCGTGGGAAAGGATGAGGTTAGGGCCTGGAACATCCGGAAAGGTGGGACCGCCCTGGAGGCGGCAGGCATCATCCATTCGGATCTGGCCAGGGGCTTCATACGGGCGGAGTGTTTCTCCTACCAGGACCTGATCGAATGCGGGTCGGAGAAGGAGGTGCGAAGCCGCGGGCTGCTGCGCCTCGAGGGACGTACATACAGGGTCAAGGACGGCGATATCCTGAACATCCGGTTCAACGTCTAGCTCCCGGCCGAGGGGAGGGTCAGGATCAAGAGAAACCCCTCGCCCGCAGGCCTATTCCATCCTGATAAGTCTTCTCAGGTTTTCTCCCAGGATCTTCTCCTTTGCCTCTTTCCCAAGGGGAAGGGAGAGTACTTTTTGAAGTTCCCTTTCCATGGTCCCGAAGGGGACGTCGGAACCGAAGAGGATCCTTTCAGGTCCGATCCTCCGGGCGAATTCGGCCAAGATGGAAGGAGCAGCCAGGGCCGTGTCGAAGTGGACGTTCTCGTCATCCTTGAAATGATCCAGGAAATCCATGGGATCGCCCCCGAGCATTCCCAGGTGGGGAATAATGACCTTCAGGGTTCGGGTCATGTCGACGAAGGCCCGGGTGAAGGCGAGTTCTTCTTCCACAATGATGGGAAGATCGATCGCCTCGGATCGCTCGATGAAGTCCCGGAGCCCGGGATCCTTCAGGACCTCGTAATTGGAAGCGGCGTCCTGGATGCCCCGCATCCAATGCCACTTCCCGCCGCGGTATCCCTTTTCCACCGGGATGGGGCGGAGATCTTCCGGAATATAGTAATAGGGAATGAACGCCCCCACCTTTTCGCATTCCTCCAAGATATCCCCATTGACGCCTTCATGGGCCAGGGCCTGGGAAGGAAAAGGAAAGACCACGATACGGTCCACCCCGCATTTTTCCGCCTGTTCCAGCAAGTTCTCCGTACTCACGCGGATGCCGAGGGTTACCGAAGGACCCCAGTGGGTATGAGAATCGATTATTTCCATCAGCACTCCTTGTAGAAGGCTCAGACTTGAACCGTGATGCCGGATCCCAGATCGGTGATCACGGAAAGATCGCTCCGGGATGGGATTGGGTCCCCAGTGTATCGGAACGGGAATGCCGCATTCAAGGAAAAAGAGGAGGGCGGAGGCCTGTCGGCCTCCCGGAGATGCGAGCGCTTCAAATTCCTTGCAATGACCGGTGAAATCCTGTAAGTAGGCCTTACAATTTTCCGGCAAAGGAGGGGGAGATGAAGGTATTGGTCACGTATTATTCCGAGACGGGAAACACGGAGAAACTGGCTAAGGCGATCTTCGAGGGCGCCGGTCGCGTCGACAAGGAGTTGATGCCGATCGACCAGGTGGGAGACCTCGAAAAGTACGAGCTCATCTTTTGCGGATTTCCCGTCCATTCCAGCAGCGTTCCGGGCAAGGTGCAGGAATTTCTGAAACGACTCCCGGAAGGTAAGAAGCTGGCCCTCTTCGCCACCCACGGATCCCTCCGCGGAGGCCAACTGGCTACCACCGCCTTTGACTACGCAACAAGCCTGGCAAAGAATACCCGGGTTATCGGAACCTTCGGATGCAGAGGAAAGGTCAAGCAGGACCTCCTCGAGGCCCTGCTCCAGAAGCCCGAACACAGGGCCTGGGCCGAGGAGGCCCAGAGCAGCGCTGCGACCCATCCTGACGACGGAGACCTGGAAGACGGGAAGAACTTCGCCCAAAGGGTTATGGACAAGGCCCATTTCGGAAAGGACTAGCGGGTTGTTGAAAAACTGCTGCGCTTTTTTGCCTCATTCGGCCTTGCTTCAACAACGCTCGCTACGTTTTTCAACAACCTGCTAAACCTGCGCCACGCAGAGAGGTGTATTGCGCTGGCAGGTGCTGAGATCGGGCAAAGTCAGGCGTTTTGTAAAGACTTTCCGCTCCCTTTAAAGCGGAAACGAGGATTATCGCTGTTTCCATATGTGCACTCTTCCTCCACCGGTGCAGGGAAGAAGAGAAATCAGGTGGAGTGGATGAGCGTCTGCGGTTCTTTTCAGCGGCAGGAGGGATATCGATTGACACCTGCAAGCTTTTTACCCTATACTCCTCCTTCAAGTTGCTTTTCCGCCGCTATTGTCAATCCCTTCACTTTTCTTGGAACCTCGTGAATGGATTCCGTTCCGGGATCCGAGCACTTGTTTTGTCAACTCCGTAATCTCACCAAACAACCAGAGAAAGGGAGGAGTTATCATGGATAAGACAAGAGGGACGGACAAGGGTATGGATAGAAGAACCTTTATCAAGGTCGCGGGTATGACAGGTTTGGGCCTGACGGCCACGACATTCGGCGTCCCCACCCTGCTCAGGGCCAAGCCCAAGACCATCAAGATCGGCTCCATTCAGCCCGCCACCGGACCCCTGGCCGTGATCGGGCAGGCCCAGCGCAAGGGCAACCAGTTGGCCGTGGATCTTATTAACTCCAGGGGCGGTATCCGTTCCTTGGGCGGGGCCAAGTTGGAACTCCTCCTGGGGGATAGTGAAAGCAAGCCCGAGGTCGGTAGATCCGAAGCCGACCGTCTGATCAGGGAAGGTGCCGCGGTGCTGGTGGGACCTTTTCAGAGCGGTGTCGCCATGGCGATCGCAACCCTTGCGGAGCAGCGCGGTGTTCCCTTTGTGATGGACGTGGCGGCGTTGGATGCCATCACCCAAAAAGGATACAAGCATGTCTTTCGGGTTTTTATCACGGCTAGAGGCCTTGTGGGCGGGGCCATCAAATACTACAAGATGGTCACTGAATCCACGGGCGTTATCCCCAAACGGGCCGTAGTCACCAACACGGCCGATCCCTTCGGCAAGGGCATGTCGGGGGGCTTCCTGAAGGCCATGGAAAAGTCCGGGCTGCCGGTCAAAATCGTCGAACGGATCCAGTATCCCTTGGGTATCCAGGATCTTTCCGCCGAGGTGGCCAAGATAAAGGCGGCCAAGCCCGATATCCTTTTCCCGGTCTCCCGGATCGGTGACAGCGTCATCCTCGTGCGGGAATTGTACAAGCAGAAGGTCCCGCTGATGGGAATTTTCGGCCCCGGGTCTCCAGGGTGGTACGAGCCGGAATTCGTCAAGGACGTGGGAAAGCTGGCCCTCTATGTCATGACCAACGTGCCATGGATCAATCCATTGAGCCCCGTATACCAGAAGGCCAACGCCGCCTGGCAGAAAAAATACGGAGGCTACCTGGACACCAACTCGGCTTATGCCTACACAGGCATCTTGGTCGTTGCGGATGCCCTGGAGCGGGCCGGATCCACGGATACCGACAAGATTCTGGCGGCCCTGAAGCAGACCAACTTCAAGGATCATCCCGTAGTGGGAGGCCCGGTGCGCTTTGACGAAAAGGGCGATAACACCGGGGCCATGACGGCCCTTGTGCAGGTTCAGCCCGATCCGGATCCCCTCAAGCGGGTCAAGGTCGTGCTGCCCAAGGAATTCGCCCAGTCCGACAAGATCGTCTTCCCCGCACCCCAGCTCTGGGAACGGTAGCCATGGACGTCACCCTGGCCTTACAACTGCTTGTGCAGGGGGTTTTGCTGGGAGGGATCTATGGCCTGATCGCCATGGGTCTCTCCCTGATCTTCGGCGTCATGGGGGTGATCAATTTCGCCCACGGCCAGATGATGGTTATGGGCATGTACGTGTCCTACTGGATCTTTGTGCTCCTGGGGATCGATCCTTATGTCTCCCTTGTGGTGGTGGCGGCCGGCACCTTCCTCTTGGGGTATGCCATCCAGTCCTCTGTGGTGAACCGTATCCTGGATTACCCTGAGGCCATGCAGGTCCTTCCCTTGGTGGCCATGGGGCTGATCCTGGAGAACACCGCACTCCTCCTCTGGGGCCCGGATCACCGGAGTCCCCAGACGGCCCTCGGTCTCGAGGCCCTCTGGATCGGGCCGGTAATGGTGGATGTTTCCCGTCTCATAGCCTTTGCCCTGGCCATTCTTATCACAAGTCTGATCTTCTTCTTCCTCAAGAAGACGGATATCGGTAAGAGCATCCGGGCCGCGGCGGACAACCGAACCGGGGCGATCCTGGTGGGTATCGACGTTAACCGGATCTTCAACATAGCTTTCGGCATCGGCGCGGCGAGCACCGGCGCCGCGGGCGCCCTCCTCCTTCCCCTCATGCCCGTATCCCCCCACATGGGCCACGACTTTACCCTGACCGCCTTCATCGTGGTGATCCTGGGCGGCCTGGGAAATCTCATGGGCGCCCTGATCGGGGGACTTATTCTGGGCGTGACCGAGTCCTTGTCTACTCTCCTGCTGCCCGCCACCCTCAAGCAGGTGGTCAGTTTCAGTATCCTTGTCCTTATCATGATCTTCAGGCCCCGGGGCCTGTTCGGGGGGAAGAAATGAATCGACTCCTTTTGTTCCTGTCTTCGATCTTGGCGATCCTCCTGGTTCTCCCCCTGTTCCTGGATAAGTACGCCCTCGGCATCTTCGTGATGATCTTTTTCTATGCTTACCTGGGCCAGTCCTGGAATGTGCTCACGGGGTACACGGGGCATATTTCCCTGGGCCATGCTCTGTACGTGGGGATAGGGGCATATACCACAACCTTCCTGGCCAAGGATTTCGGCCTGACTCCCTGGGCGGGCATGGTGGCCGGGGGAGTCATTGCCGTTATTGTCGCCTTGTTCCTGGGGTTCCTGGGCTTCCGCTTCGGCCTGAGGGGCGTATACTTCGTCATCATGACCATTGCTTTCGCAGAAATTGCGCGCCTCATCGTCTCCCACGTGGAGGCCCTGGGGTCTTTTTCAGGAATCTTTATTGATTTCAGCCCTTCCTTCTGGAACTTCCAGTTCAGGGGAAACATCCCGTACTATTATATTTCCCTGGGCCTAATGGTGGGTTCCCTCGTCGTGGTGCGCCTGCTCGAGGTATCCCGACTGGGCCGCTTCATGGTGGCCATCAGGGAGGATGAGGAAGCGGCCCAGTCCCTCGGTGTCAATACTTTCAGGATCAACATGATCGCCATTTCCATCAGCGCCTTTATGACCTCCATCGCCGGGGCCTTTTACGCCAATTACATTTTCTACCTTCATCCCAACACCCTTTTCGGAATGGGCCTCAGCATCGAGCTGATCCTGCGCCCGATCGTCGGGGGTCTGGGGACCCTCTTCGGGCCCATCATCGGGTCCTTCATCCTGACTCCCCTCTCTGAGATCTCGAGGGCCTACTTCGCCAAGGGTGGACTTGAAGGGCTTCACCTGATCCTTTACGGGGTTCTGACCATCCTGGTTGTCCTTTTCATGCCCAAGGGGATCATTGTTTATGTCAGGCGGGCCTTGCGCCCCGTCCTTGAACCGGGAAAGGCAAAGCAGGGGGTGTGAGCGGTGGGTATACTGGATACGGTTCAATTGACGAAACGTTTCGGGGGCCTTCAGGCCGTGGTGGATCTGACCATCGAACTGAATGACGGGGAGATCCTGGGGCTTATCGGTCCCAACGGGGCGGGAAAGACCACCGTCTTCAACTGCCTGAGTGGTTTCCTGGCTCCTGACGAGGGAACGATTTTATTTCACGGGGAACCCATCCGGGGGCTTCAACCCTTCCAGATCTCCCTGATGGGCCTGGCCCGGACATTTCAGATCGTAAAGCCCTTCCTCACCATCCCGGTCCTGGACAACGTGTTGATAGGGGCCCTTACGAGGGAAAAATCCATCAAAAAGGCCCGTTCCCAGGCCATGGAGATCCTGGAATTCACGGGCCTCACCCCTTACGCCGACAAGGAGGCCCAGGGACTTCCCTTACCCCTCAGGAAGCGTCTGGAACTGGCCCGGGCCCTCGCCACCCAGCCCGACGTGCTTCTACTGGACGAGGTGATGGCGGGACTCAATCCCACGGAGGTGGACGAGCTGATCGAACTCATCCGGGAGATCAACCAGCAGGGGATCAGCATTCTCCTGATCGAGCACGTGATGCGAGGGGTCATGGCTCTCTCCGAGCGGATGGTGGTCATCAACTACGGGAGGAAAATCGCCGAAGGATCGCCCCAGGAGGTCGTGAAGGACCAGGGGGTCATCGAGGCCTACCTTGGAAAGGAGTTTCTGGGTGCTCAAGGTTGAGGACATCTACGTAACTTACGGTGATCTGCAGGCCCTGAGGGGTGTCACCCTGGAGGTGGATCCGGGAGAGATCGTTTCCGTGATCGGTTCCAACGGGGCCGGGAAATCCACCCTGTTGATATCCATATCCGGCGTGATTCGGCCCCGTAAAGGCCGTATCAGCTTCAAGGGGCAGGAGATTTCCAGGGTCTCTTCCCGCCGGATCGTGGAACTCGGCATCAGCCACGTTCCCGAGGGACGACAACTCTTCCCTACCATGACCGTCCTGGAAAACCTGGAACTGGGGGCCCAGTTTCCCAGGACCAAGAAAGTACGGCGGGAGACCCTGGATCAGATCTTCAACTTTTTCCCCAGGCTCAAGGAAAGGGTGAAGCAGAAGGCAGGGACCCTGAGCGGGGGAGAGCAGCAGATGCTGGCCATCGGCAGGGGTCTGATGTCCCTGCCGGAGCTGATGATGCTGGATGAACCCTCCCTCGGACTGGCCCCTGTGCTGGTGAGCACCATCTTCGAGATTATCAGGAAGATTCACCAGCAGGGCACGGCCATCCTCTTGATCGAACAGAACGTCTTCCATGCCCTGAACCTTTCCAACCGGGGCTATGTGCTGGAGAATGGAGAGATCGCCGTGAGCGGAAAAGGGAAAGAACTGCTGGAGAATCCTCATATCCGGAAAACCTACCTGGGACTGTGAACCGAATGGGAGAAGGGATTATGACGATGATGAAGCACTTTGTAATTCAAGAAGTAGAGCCGCGAAAACCTGCCGATGGAGTAGAGATCCGGCCGATATCCGGGGAGAGAATGACCATGGCCTTCTTCCATCTCGCACCGGGATCCAAGATGCCGGAGCACTCCCATCCCCACGAGCAGATAGGGACGGTCTTGAAGGGTTCCGTGACCCTGGTGATCGGCGGCGAAGAGACCCTGATCGAGGCGGGCGGCGCCTACATCATTCCTCCCAATGTCACCCACGGCGGCAGGTGTGGTGACACGGCCACGGAGTTGATCGAGGTGTTCTCGCCGGTACGGGAAGATTTGAAGTAAGGCCCAAGATCCCACCTTTCCTTCTTTACTCCTCATGAAAATTTGTGGGTGGATGTTTTAGGGTAGCCGAAATAACAAAGGTTTACCCGCCAGCAGTTTGGCGGGCAAACCTAGGGGGGCTATTCCCTGGAAGGATGGTTCAAGCAAGGGCCATCGGCCATTCGGGGGCTGTTATCGAAATGAAGTACTCACCGGGTGTTATGGAAACGGAAGGGGCATGTGGATCTTTTCCTCGTTCCCGAGTCTCCCGGCCTGGTTATTTCAAGGGGTTAGGGACGGGGGAGTTTTGCCCCCTCCGCCGATCTCCCGCTTTTAGAAGCGGGAGCCGGGGTTTCCCCCATCCCTAACCCCCTGAAATAACGAAGGTTTACCTGCTGCTGTCTGGCAGGCCTCCCGACAG